>JARGGE010000114.1 GCA_029210865.1 Trueperaceae bacterium | reverse complement strand
GACCTTGATGCCCCAGGGGTCGGTGCGGTCGTCCATGATCTCCTGGATCATGCTGTTGAGCTTCTCCCGCTCGGCCAGCAGGTCGTCGATCTCCCCCACGCCCAGCTCGGCGCCCGCGGTCTCGAGCGCGGTCGACGGGACGCACGAGGGGGCCGTGGCCCAGAGGTCGAAGGGCAGGTGGTCGGCGAACGCGAGCCACCAGCGCACCCCGGCCACGCCGGCGACGTTGGCGATCTCGTGCGGGTCGGTGACCACGCCCACGACCCCGCGCGGCAGCACCGCCGCGGCGTACCGGGCGGGCGTCACGAGCGAGGACTCGACGTGCACGTGGCCGTCGATCAGGCCCGGAGCCACGTGCGCACCGTCGAGCTCGACGACGGTGCGCACGGCCGGCCGCGCGCCGGCGGACGGCGGCCCGCCGGCGTCCGCCGGCGCCACCGCCGCGATCAGCCGCCCCGCCACCCACACGTCGCAGGCCTCGACGGAGCCGGTGAAGACGTTCAGGACGCGGCCCCCGCGCAGGTGCAGGTCGGCCGGCCGCCGGCCGGCGGCGACGTCCACCGCCAGGGCCAGTTCGTCCAAGGTGGGGTCGAGCGGCGGCGCTTCGCCCATGATCCGTCCAGCCTACACGCGCCGACCGCCGCCGTCAGGGTTCCGTGAGGGCCGCCGACCTACGCTGCCCGCCATACCCCGCCCCAAGACCGTCCTCGTCGTCGAGGACCACGAAGCGCACCGGTAGGTGCTCGAACTGGTCCTGGGCGCGCACCGATACGAGGTGCTCGCGGCGGAGGACGGCTTCGAGGCGCTCGAGGTCCTCGCGCACGCGACGCCGGACGCGCTGCTCCTGGACGTGCAGATGCCGGGGAGGTCGGGCTTCGAACTCGCGCGCCGCGTGCGGCGCCTCGAGCGCTTCCGGGCGGTGCCCATCCTGGTGATGACCTCGCTCGACGACGACGAGACGCGCGCCGAGGCCCAGGCCATCGGCGCGCATCGCTTGCTGACCAAACCGATCGCCGGCACCGACCTGCGGCGCGCGCTCCAGGAGCTGTTCGGCTGACCGGCCCCGGCCGGGTCAGGCCAGCGGGGTCTCGGCGTCCGCGGGGGACGCGCCGGGCGCGTAGTACGGGCTCTCGCCGGCCGCGTGGTCGGTGGCGTCGCGGACCGCGACGATCTCGGGCACCGCGTCGCGGATCATCCGTTCGATGCCCTGCTTGAGGGTCAGGTCGGCCGCGCCGCAGCCCTGGCAGCCGCCGTGGAGCTGGATGATGGCCGCGTCGCCCTCGACGCGCACCAGCGAGGCGCTGCCGCCGTGGCCGGCGATGCCCGGGTTGACCTCGCGGTCGAGCACGTCCTGCACCTTCTGGGCGACGGGGTCGTCCCAGACGGGCGAGGGGAAGGAGACGCGGAAGCCGGACTGCATGACGCCGTCGACGAAGTCGACGGTAGCGCCCTCGAGGTGGCGGACGGTCATGGGGTCGAGGAAGACCTCGAAGCCGCCTCCGTCCATCACGCGGTCGCCCGCTTGGCGATCGGCGGGCTTGACGAGCCAGAGCTTGTGCTCCTTGCGGGTGCCGGCGATGCGCAGCGCGCTGACGCCCTGCCCCTCCTGCTTCGCGAGGAACGAGCGGACGCGCGCCGCGGCGGTATCGGTGAACGTGAGCATGACGCCAGGCTACCGGTTGCGGGGCGCGATCACAGGACCTGCATGACGTAGCCGTCGGTGGCGCGCTCGAGGCCCTCGAGGTCGGCCAGGTAGACGCCGCGGGTGCCCTGCAGCGCGCCGTCGCCGCGAAGCTCGCCCAGGATGCGCGTGATGGTGACTCGGGAGCTGCCGGTGAGGTCGGCGAGGTCCTCGTGCGTGAGCGCCAGCGGCAGCTTGATCATGCCGTCGGCCTCGTCGGACGGGTGCCCGAACTGGTTGGCGAGCCGCAGGAAGGCGCGGGTGACGCGCGCGCCGACCGGCATCTCGGCCTCGTCGATCATCTGCCGCGCCCGCCGCAGCTGGCGCGCCATCGCGCGCACCACGTAATCGCGCAGCTTGCGGTCGTTCATCGCCTGGTGCGGGTCGATCGGCGTGAGCACCGCTTCGTGCACGGCGACGACGGTCTCGGCGTGGCGACCGCCGTCGAGGGCGGCGAGCCCGAGCACGTCGCCCGGTCCGTACAGGTCGGCGATGCGATCGCGGCCGAGGCTGGTCGGGACGACCGCCTTGAGGACGCCCTGGTCGACCACGTAGAGGCTCGAAGCGTCGCGGTCGGTCTCGTAGAGCACCCCGCCGGGCTCGAGGGTGCGGGTGGGGAGCGCCAGCCCGGCCGGGACGACGTCGGGGGCCTGGTGGACGGGCGCGGGGAGGTTCTCTAGGGTGTGCAGCATCGTCGCGTCCTCTCTGGACGGGTGGGGAGGGTCGTGGCGGCCTCGGTGGGCCGGTGCGGAGCGAAGGGGGGTCGAGCGTCCGGGGTCGCTCGCTGCCGGTGGGCGGCGTTCCCGGTCGAACGCTACAGGAAATGTAGCACGTCCGCTCCTCCGCGTCTACCCCCCGAGGCGGCACGAGCCGCGTGCCCGACGGCGATTCTCACCCATCTCACATCCCGGCTCGCCGAAGTCCGAGTTATGCGCTCAGGATGGCGCATCCGCCCCTCGCTTGACCGTGAGCCCGGCCACGCCGTACCATTTACGGTACCGATGCAACCGCTCTCCCCGCAGCAGACCAAGGTCTTCGAACGGCTCCGCGAGCACCAGCAACGCCACGGGGGTGCGCCCGAGTTGTCGGCCTTCGCCCGTGGGCTGGGGATCACCTACGTCACCCTCAAGCAGCACCTCGAGGCGCTCGACCGCAAGGGCTGGCTGCGCTTCGAGGGGCGGGGGCGCGGCCGCTCGCCGGTCCTGACGCTGCCGGCGGCCGCCACCGGCGTGCCGGTGCTCGGCGCGATCCCCGCGGGGCCGCTCGCCGAGGCCGTCACCGACGCCGAGGGGTACCTGCCGCTGCCGGGGCTCGGCGCCCGCTGGTTCGCGCTGCGCGTGCACGGCGACTCGATGGCCGACCTCATCCAGCCCGACGACGTGGTGCTGTTCGAGCGCGGCGCGCCCGCGCGCGACGGGCTCGTGTGCGCCGTGCGCCTCGACGAGGACGACGTCACCCTCAAGTACCTCGACCGCGACGGGCCCGGGCGCTACGTGCTGCGCGCCCACAACCCCGCGTACCCGCCGCGACGGGTCCCCGCCGCCGCGCTCCAGATCGACGGCGTCTACCGCGGGTTGCTGCGCGGCGACGTGCTGGACGCCCTGCTGCTCGCTCCCGACTGAACCGCACCCCAACGACCGTGGGCCGTCGATGAAGGCGGCCCCCGTTGACACCCGCATGCGCTGGCGCTAGCCTACTAACACGCGTTAGTCGACCCGTCCTGCCTCGTTCGGCGCCGATCGAGGCCCGGAACCGGTCTCGTCCTGCCGTGATCGGGCGCCATCCGGGCGCTCGTCTCGCGGTAGCACGCGACGACGCTCCAGGAGGTTGCATGCACCGAATTCTGATCGCCATCCTCGCTACGGCCGCGTTCGCCACGGCGGCCGCTCAGACCCTCACCGTTTGGGTCTGGGACATCAACAAGCCCGCGCTCGAATCGACGATCGAGAGCTTCCAGGCCATGCACCCGGGCGTCGAGGTCGTCGTCGAGGACATCGGCAACCAGAACGCTTACGACCGCGGCCTCGCCGGCTGCGCTGCCGGCGGCTTCGACCTGCCCGACGTGTACCTGGTCGAGAACGGCGAAGCGCAGGTCTTCTGGGCCACCTTCCCCGACTGCTTCGTCGACCTGCGCACGCTGGGCGCCGAAGAGCTCCGCGGTTCGTTCCCCGAGTTCAAGTGGACCGAGCTGATGGCCGGCGACGCCATGTACGCCATCCCCTACGACTCCGGCCCCACCGCGATGTTCTACCGCCGCGACCTGTACGAACAGGCCGGCATCGACGTCGACGCCATCGAGACGTGGGACGACTACATCGCCGCGGGTCAGGCCATGAACGCGGCCACCGACGGCGCCGTCAAGATGGGCACGGTCGCCAAGGGCGCCGACGACGAGTGGTTCCGCATGCTCGCCAACCAGGCCGGCTGCTTCTACTTCGACAACGACGCCACCCAGGTCACCGTCGCGCAGCCCGGCTGCGTCCAGGCGCTCGACACGCTCAAGAAGCTCTACGACGCCGACGTCCTCGCGGTCGGCGGTTGGTCCGAGCAGATCCAGCTGTTCCAGAACTCGAGCGTCGCCAGCGCCTTCTTCGGCAGCTGGTACGGCGGCGTCATCCAGGCCGAAGCGCCCGACCAGAGTGGCCTGTGGGGCGTCTACCTGACTCCGGCCCTCGAGCCCGGCGGCGTCCGCGCCTCCAACCTCGGCGGCTCCGCGCTCGCCATCCCGGCCAGCGGCCAGAACCTCGAGCTGGCGTACGACTTCGTCGTCAACGCGCTCGCCGACGTCGACAACCAGATCGTCATCCTCCGCGACTACGGCCTCACCCCGTCGCTCCTCACGCTGCTCGAGGACCCCTTCCTCGACGAGGGCGTCCCCTTCTTCGGGGGCCAGCCCGTCTGGGGCGAGATCCTCGGCACGCTCGGCGACGTCCCCGCGGTCGCCGGCAGCGCCTTCTTCCAGGAAGCGCGCGAGGTGATGATCGGGATCGTCAACGACTACCTCGACGGCAACTTCGACTCGGCCCAGGCCGCGCTCGATCGCGCCGCGCAGCAGATCGCCCAGGCCACGGGCCTGCCGATCGCCCAGTGACCGACCGGCGGGGGGCGGGCCATCACGGCCCGCCCCCCGCCGCAGGTGCCCCGGGTGGCTCGGCGCCGAGCCACCCGGCCCGCCCACGGCCGGCCGCCCCCTGGCGCCGCCGACCCCGCGCCGCTGCGTCCCGCGGCGCCGCCCCGTAGGAGCGCCCGCGTGACGATCTCCCCCACGAAACCGCGCCGCCGGCGCATCGCTTGGGCCCCCTATCTGTTCCTGGCCCCGTTCCTGACCGCGTTCGCGGTCTTCTGGACCTGGCCGATCGCCTATTCGCTCTACCTCTCGTTCGTCAACACCCGCTCGCGCCCTTGGCGCTTCGACCCCGGCTTCAACTGGGGGCGGCTGGTCCAGGACACCACCTTCTGGGACGCCTTCGGCAACACCGCTCTGATCCTCGCGGTGCAGGTGCCGGTGATGCTCGCGCTCGCGGTGGCGCTGGCGATGGCCTTCGACAGCGACCTGCTGCGCCTCAAGGGCTTCTACCGCTTCGCCTTCTTCGCCCCGCTGGTCCTGGGCGCCGTGCCGTACTCGGCGGTGTTCCGGCTGATCTTCAACGCTGATTTCGGCATCCTCAACTACGGCCTGTCGACGCTAGGCCTACCGAGCGTGCGCTGGCTCTTCGAGTCGACCCCGGCGCTGGTGACGATCATGATCGCGCTCACCTGGCGCTGGACCGGCTACAACGCGATCATCCTGCTCTCGGGGCTGCAGTCGATCCCGCACGCGCTCTACGAGGCGGCCCGCATCGACGGCGCCACCGCCTGGCAGCAGTTCTGGGGCATCACGCTGCCGCTCTTGCGCCCGGTGCTGCTCTTCACCTTCGTGCTCTCGACGATCGGCACCCTGCAGCTCTTCACCGAGCCCTGGCTGATCACGAACACCGGCCCCGGCGGCGCCACCGAGACGCTCGTCACCTACCTCTACAAGCAGGGCTTCCGCAACTTCAACTTCGGCTACGCCTCGGCGATCGCCTACACGGTCGCGCTCTTCGCGGCGGCCTTCTCGCTCCTGCAGATCCGGTTGGTGGGCGGGGGATCGAACCGATGAGGCGCACCCGGCTAATCCAATCGGTCGTCCTCCACCTGGTCATGACGTTGCTCGCGCTGGCCTTCCTGTTGCCGATCTTCTGGATGGTGCTGTCGGCGACCAAGGCCAACAACGCGATCCTGGCGGTGCCGCCCACCTTCGCCTTCGGCGACGCGCTCGCGGCCAACTGGGCCGATCTGACCAAGGATCTGCCGTTCCTGCGCATCGTCGCCAACAGCGTCGGCATCGCCGTCACGTACACGATCGTCGCGACCCTCGTGTGCGCGATGGGTGGCTACGCGCTGGCCAAGTTCCGCTTCCGCGGGCAGGCGGCGATCTTCGGGGTGGTGCTCGTCGCGCTCACCATCCCCTTCGAGGTCCGAATCATCCCGCAGTACATCCTCATCGCCCGCGACCTGGGGCTCTCGAACACCTGGTGGGCCGTGATCCTGCCCGGCCTCGCGAACGCGCTCGGCATCTTCTTCATGCGCCAGAACATGCTCTCGGTGCCGAGCGAGCTGCTCGAGGCCGCGCGCATCGACGGCGCGACCGAATGGCGCATCTTCCAGTCGGTGGTGCTCCCGATCATGCAGCCGGCGCTCGCGGCGGTCGGCATCGTCCTCTTCCTGTTCCAGTGGAACGACTTCCTGTGGCCGCTGCTGGTGCTCACCAGCCGCGACGCCTACACCATCCCCGTCGGTCTCGGCACGCTCGTGGGCCTGACGCGCGTGTCGTGGGGCGGCATCATGGTCGGCACGGCCATCGCCACCGTGCCGTTCCTGGTGATGTTCCTGTTCCTGCAACGCTACTTCGTCGCCGGCATCACCGCCGGCGCGGTGAAGGACTGACCCCATGACCCATCCGCCCATCCCCAACCGCCTCGGCGTCTGCTACTACCCCGAGCACTGGCCCGAGAGCACCTGGGCCGAGGACGCGGCCTGCATGAAGGACCTCGGCCTGCACTGGGTGCGGATCGGCGAGTTCGCCTGGAGCACGCTCGAACCCGACCCCGGGCGCTTCGACTGGGGCTGGATGGACCGGGCGATCGACGGGCTGGGCGCCGCGGGGCTGAAGGTGGTGCTGGGCACCCCCACCGCCACGCCGCCCAAATGGCTGGTCGACGCGATGCCCGACATGCTCCCCGTGGGCCCGGACGGCCGCGTGCGCGGCTTCGGCTCGCGCCGCCACTACGACTTCAGCCACGAGGGCTACCGCACGGAGTCGGCGCGCATCGCCGGCACGCTCGCCGAGCGCTACGGGCGCCACGAGGCGGTGGGCGCCTGGCAGATCGACAACGAGTACGGCTGCCACGACACCGTGCGCGCCTACGGCGCCCCGTCGCTGCGCGGCTTCCGCACCTGGCTGCGCGAGCGCTACGGCACCGTCGACGCGCTGAACGAGGCGTGGTGGACGAGCTTCTGGTCGATGACCTACCGCACCTTCGACGAGATCGAGCTGCCGATCGGCGCGGTCACCGAAGCGGCCCCGGGCGCGCGCCTCGACTTCGCCCGCTTCGCCTCCGACGCGGTGATCGCCTACCACCAGCGGCAGGTCGACGCCATCCGCCCGCGCTCGCCCGGGCGCCCCATCACCCACAACGGCATGGGCTTCTTCCCCGACTACGACGCGCACGCGCTGGGGCGCTCGCTCGACCGCATCACCTGGGACAGCTACCCCTTGGGGATGCTCGAGCAGTCGCCGCTGCCCGACGAGGTGAAGGCTCGCTACGCGCGCACCGGGCACCCGGACCTGGTCGCCTTCAACCACGACCTCTTCCGCGGCGCGCTGGTGCCCGCCGGCGACGCGCCGTACGTCCCCTTCTGGGTGATGGAGCAGCAGCCGGGCCAGGTGAACTGGGCCCCCACCAACCCCATCCCCATGCCCGGCGCGGTGCGGCTGTGGACCCATCAAGCGCTCTCCCATGGCGCCGAGGTGGTCAGCTACTTCCGCTGGCGCGCGGCGCAGGGGGCGCAGGAGCACCTGCACGCCGGACTGCTGCGGCACGACCGCACCCCCGACCAGGCCCTCGCCGAGGCCGAGGCCAGCGCGCGCGAGCTGGGCGCCGAGGCGCCAGTCCGCCGCCGCGGCCACGTGGCGCTGCTCTTCGACTACGCCGACCTGTGGCTCGGCCAGATCCAGCCCCACGCCGCCGGCTGGCGCGACTGGGCGCCGTGGGCGGAGCCCTACCTGGCGCTTCGCGCGCTCGGCCTCG
>JARGGE010000113.1 GCA_029210865.1 Trueperaceae bacterium | reverse complement strand
CGAAGAAGTCGTACGTCAACGTCACCGACTCGATGACGTTCTCGTCGCTCTCGTTGTCCCAGTCGCCGGCGACGAACTTCACCGGCCAGGCGCGCGACAGCGACCAGCGCCGCAGCGTCGTGCCGTCGCGGTCCTGCTGCACGATGTCGAGGTTGCGCTTGTAGTTGACGTCGGTGAGGCCGAGGCCGCTCGAGGTGATCGCCACGTCCTGGAACCAGTCGAAGAGGTCGCGGTCCTGGGTGGCGCCGCGCTCGAGGGTGACGTCGGCGAACGTCAGCCGGCCGGGGCTCTTGTTCGGGATGAGCGAGCCGCCCTCGAAGTACTGGACGTTCGCGACCTCGACCGAGAGCTCGCTGCACTTCTGGAAGCCCGCGTGGCCGACGTCGTCGATCTCGACGATGAACTTGAACTTCTTGTGGAAGCTGCGGGGATTGCCGATGACGGTCATGGGTCGTCCTCCTTACGCGCCCGCAGCCGCCAGCTCGGCCTCGAGGGCCCGCGTGTCCTGGCTGATGCGGAGGATGATGAACTCGGCGGGCTTGTTCGTGGCGAGCCCCACCCGCGCGATGAGCTTGCCGGCGAAGATCACCGTCGGCGTGTTGAGCGTGTCCGAGACGTCCACGAAGAACGCCTTGTCGGGCTCGCGGCTGCGGAAGGCGCCGTTGTTCATCTGCGTGAGCAGGAACGCGGTGATGGTCCGGCGCACCTGGGCGCGCAGGCCCTCGGTGTTGTTCTTGTGCCGCGCGAACTGCAGGCCCTGCTTGAGCGAGCGCTCGATGAAGCTGACGCCGCGGCGCTCGGCGACGTAGGGGAAGTTGCCGTCGCCCTTGAGCGTGCGCGAGCCGTCGATGTAGCGCGGGAGGCCGGGGCCGGTCGTCAGCGGGTTGATGCGCTTCGGGTAGACGAGGTCGCGCTTGCGCTCCTCGAGCACCTCGTCGCTCTCGAACCCGAGCACGCCGAACATGCGCCCCTTGTCGATGCCGGCCGGCGGGTCGTACACGCCGCCCGGGCGCCCGCCGTCGGTCCGCGAGAAGACGCCGGCGATGATGCCCGAGGGCGCCACGACGAGCTGGTCGCTCGACCCGAACACGCTGCGCGAGGGGTTGAGCACCTTCACGCGCGGCCAGTAGATCGCGGCGTGCTCGCTGAGGTTCCCGAGCGCGGCGGTGTTCAGCACGTAGTCGACGATGCCCGCCGCGCCGAGCCCGGCCGGCGGGTCGAGGACGGCGAACACCAGGCCCTCTCGCGGGCCCTCGCAGTAGGCGACCATCGCGTTGTGCACCGCCGCGGTGGCGCGCCCGGGGACCAGCAAGAGGCTCAGGTCCTGGATGGTGTCGAGCGCGCGTAGGCCGGTCTTGCCGACCTCCGAGCCGATGAAGTCGTTGTCGGTCAGGCCCGTGAGGCCGTCGTCGCCAGCGGCGAGCCCGGCCGTCTGCACGCCGAGCGCGGGCGCGCCGGGCAGCGCGAGGTCGGTGACGCGCACGAGCGCCGAGCCGCCCCGCGGCGCGTTGATCACCGCCTCGACGTGGCGGGCGGCGCCGGGCGTCATCGTCAGGTCCGCGAAGACCTCGCGGTAGACGCCGTCCTCGACGACCGCGACGTCGAAGGTCCCCGCCTCCCCGCTCGTCGGCGGGCGCACCTCGACCTCGAGGCGGTTCGCGTAGGCGCCCGGGTCCTTGCCCTCGACCAGGAGCGCCGCCGCGGCGCCGCCGTCGCTGCCGGTGTGGGCGGCGTTGTCGAGGCCGAGCCGCTCGTCGAGGGTGGACTCGGGCTGCACCTGCAGCGAGGCGAGCGCGCCGGTGCTCACGGTGCGGAGCCGGAGCGCGCCCGCGACGACGTCCACGACGAGCCCGGGGATCGCGGCCGCGACGATGCCCGCGAGCACGTCGGGCGTGACCTCGGCGGACATCGCGACGTTGCCGCCGCCGGGCACCTCGCCCGTGGGGAACGCCAGGACGACGTTCGCGTCGCCACCCGTGACCTCGAGCCCGACGTCGGTGCCGCCGAGGTCGGTGCGGATCCGCAGCTGCCCCGCGTCCACGCTGACGCTCACCAGAGAGAGCTGCGCGTTCATGCGCGCGGCCACCTCGTCGACGCTCTGATCGGCGGCGTCGAAGGTGACGGTCTGGTCCATCCCCATCACGCGCAGCTCGAGCACCTCGCCGCCGGCGAACCCGGTGGGGAACACGCCGGCGCTCACGAGCTCGGCGCGCGTCGCCACGACGGTCGCCGTCACCGGCGCCCCTCCGTCGACGGCCACCACGAGGGTGTCGCCGTCCTGGACGAACACGCGGCCGACGGGCGCGCCGAGCAGCTCGGCCGGGGTTGGGACCGCCGCGTCGGCCAGCAGCGTCGCCGAGCCGCGGAGGGCGGTCTGGCTCAGCGGGTCCTGCACGTCGCCGTAGTGGACGGTGCGCACGACCCAGAGCTGGGTGCCGCCGTTCTCGAAGAAGCCCATCGCGGCGAGCGCGAGGTCGGCGTCGGGCGTGAAGCCGCCGAAGGTCGCCTCGAACTCCTCGAGCGACGAGCAGAGCACGGGGACGCCGATGGGGCCGCGCTCGGTGAGGCCGACGGCGCCGGCGACGGAGGTAGGCACCGAGGGGATCCCGCGGACGCGCGGCTCCTCCTCGACGACGACGACCTTGGACGAAAGCAGCTGGGCGCTCATCGGGACTCTCCTCGTTTGCGGCGAGCCGGCTTCGACGCCGGGGCGTCGGGCTCGCGCGGCTCGTTCGAGCTGGGCTTGGTGGGGGTGTGGCGGACCTCGAGGTCGCCGCGCCGCGCGAGCGCTCGCACCTCGGCGGCGCCGAGCAGCTCGTCGGGCAGGTCGGTGAGGGCCTGGCCCGAAGGCAGCGTGATCGAGCCGGCGACGCGCCGCGGTGGCCGCCCGGGGAGCGTCACGCAGGAGCAGCGCGCGGCCGTGCACACCTCGGCGTGCGGCAGGTTCAGCGCGAGGCAGCGGCCGCTGCGGTTGATCAGGGTGAGGCTCATGCGGCACCCCCGTGGGCGACGGTGGAGAGCTCCGCGCCGCCCTCGGCGACCGCCTTGCCGAGGTCCATCGGCAGGCCCTCGTCGAGGTCGAAGCCGCGGACGACGAAGCCGCAGGTGAAGACCCGCACGTCGCCCTGGCCGTGGAGGTTGGTGCGGAAGTCGCCCTCCGGGTCCATCTCCCAGCGCACGCGACCGAGCTCGGGCCGCGCCGGGTCGCGCGGGAGCGCGAGCCAGCGGTTGCGGTTCAGGAACGACGCGACCGAGGCCATGAGGTTGAGGAGCTCGGCCGTGCGGTCGGACGCGGCGGTCAGCGCGAAGGCGAGGTCGACGGTGAACGCCGGGCGGCGGCGCCGGAGCTCGGGGCCGAGGACGCCGGCCACGACGTCCTCGTGCGGCACATTCGTGGCGTAGAAGCGGCTGTCGCGGACGGTCGGCCCCGACAGGACGAGCGCGGGCAGCTTCGCCAGCGGCACCACGCGCAGCTGGTCGTCGGGCGTGTCGTCGTAGTCGAGCGCTACGGTCATCGTGGTGTTCTCGGCGACCTGCGCCTTGAGCATCCGCAGCAGCGCGCGGACCAGCCGCGTGACGGTCGCCTCCGCGACGAGCGGGCCGCGGACGAAGCGGTAGGCGCTCGGCAGCGTGGCGAGCTCGCCCGGCACCGGGACGCCGGCCGCGTCGAGGTTCTCGACGACGACCGGGACGAGCGCCTCGGGGTGCGCGGGCGTGCGGACGTCGGCGATCGACACGCCGGCCTCGACGCGGACCGAGACGACCTCGGCCGGGGCCGCGCCGAAGCGCACCGCGAGCTGCGGCGCGAAGTCGAGGCCGACGAGCCGCACGAGGTCCCCGCCGCTGGTCGGGCCGCTCGCGGGCGTGACGCTGCTCAGGGTCGGCGCCGCCATCACACCCCTCCCATGCCGCTGTGCGCGGCCACGCGGGCGAGGAAGCGCCGCTGCGCGCCCGGCTTGAAGCGCTCGAAGGCGGGCCGCAGGAAGGGCCGCGCCGGCACCTGCACCACGACCACGCCCGCGCCGCCGCCCCCGCCGGCGCCGATGGGCTCGCCGGCCTCGCGGAGCACCGCGAAGACGAAGCGCCGCATGGCGTCGGTCATCGGGATCACGATCGGCGCCGAGCCGAACTCCTGGATCTCGGCGACGTTGGCGAGGCTCTGGCCGTCCTTGCCGCGGGCGGTGCGGGGCACACCGACGAAGGCCTCGTCGCCGCGGACGATGGTGGCGACGCCGTTGCGCAGGTCGGCCCGGACGATGAGCGACTTGCTCCCGCCGAAGCCCTTGAGGCGGCGCGCCGCCAGCGTGGTCTCCTTGGGCGGCGCCAGCGGGGAGCCGCCGGGCGCCTGGCGGGTGAGCCCCTGGACGATCTCGCGGCGCAGCGCCTCGGCCTCCTGCCGCAGCGCGAGGCCGATCGCGGCCTTCAGCCGGAGCGGCCCCGCGGCGAGCAGCGCCCGGGCCCGGCGCCAGTCGCCGGTCTTGGTCACCGCCGTCACGCCGCACCTCGGTGCTCGAGCTCCGGCGCGTGCTCGCGCAGCCAGGCGATCGCGAACTTCGCGGCCGGCGTGATGATGCCGCCGGCCTTCACCGTGCGCGCGGCGGCGATGAGCGTGGTCTCGGCGACGTCGATGTCGGCGTCGCGTACGCCGTAGCTGCGCAGGCGCTCGGCGAGCTCGCGCGGGCTCGGGAGCTGGCCCGTGTGCCAGTGGTGCAGCTCGAGGTTGCAGCGGTAGGCGTCGGCCTCGTAGGCGGCGCGCGCCGCCGGGCTCGCGAGGTAGCGCAGCGAGAAGGTCACCGCCCCGTCGCGCACGAGCTGCTCGACGTGCTGGTGCTCGTGCACGCAGATCACCATCTGGCTCCACAGGCTGTGCCGCGGGGTGGGCGTGCCCGGCGTGAAGGGCACGTAGATGCGGCGCCCGATGGTGGTCGTGAAGCGCTCGAGGAAGGTGGCCTGGTCGAGCACGCCGATGCGCTCGAGGAACCAGCCGACGAGCTTCATCTCGGCCGCGCTCGACTTGTCGACGATGCGCGTGCCGTAGCGGGCGCGCATGGCGTCCCAGAGCGCGGTGACGTGCGCGGGGGTGGGCTGGGCGGCCATGGTCACTCCCCCTCCGCCGGGCAGGTGTCGGCCGCGGGCAGGCAGGCGTGCCCGGCCGGGCCGAGCTCGTCGGCGGGCACGGGGCAGCACATCCAGAGGGGCTCCTCGTCGCCGGAGACCGCGGCGCAGTCCTCCGCGAGGTCCCACTGGCCGTCCGCGTCGCAGACCTCGACCAGCGTGCCGCTGCAGCGGGTCTCGTTCGGGGTGCAGACGGCGAAGGGGCCGCACGCGGTGAGCGTGGCGGCGCAGGTGATGGTGGCGAGCAGGTGCTTCATTCGACCCTCGTGGGCGCGAGCTGCCGCGCCTCGAAGGTCACGAGCAGCAGGTTGCGGTGGGGTCGGCCTCGACCCAGCCCGAACCCGCGCGGTTGCGCCTGGGTCACGAAGAGCCCGGGCGGCGTGCGGATGGCCTGGACGAGCAGTCCTCCAAGGTCGTAGAGCCCGGCGAGCCGGTCGTTGGGACGGATGAGCGCGTCGCCGGTCGCCGCGTCCACGAGGCCGAGCCGCTCGAGGTCGCGGAAGTGGAACACGAGGCTCAGGTCCGACCGGGGCGAGTCGCCGCTGGCGAGCAGGCGCAGGTCCTCGAACACCTTCGGCTCGACCTGGCACGGCACGCGGATGGGCGGCAGCTCGACGCGCTCGCGCTCGGCGACGCCGTCCCCGTCGCGGTCGACGAGCACCGGCTCCTTGAAGTCGAGGTCGAAGCCCGAGGCGAGCGGGCCCGGCCCGTCCGGATCGCCCGCGGCCATCGCCGCCGTGTCCAGGCGGCGGAGCTCGGCCAGGAACGGGAAGATGAGCCGGCCGCGCATCAGACTGCCCCCAGCGGCGCCGGACGCCGGTAGCGGAGCAGGACGGCGTCGAGCTCAGGGTCACCGAAGGGGCCCGCGGAGGCGCCGGGCGCCGCGAGCTTGTAGCTCTGGTCGCGGGTGCGCTCCTCGACGACGCGCCAGCGGTTGCGGGCGTCGAAGGCCGCGTCTTCGGCGAGCGGCGCGAGCCAGCGCAGCACGAGCAGCGCGCAGGCCCGGCGGATGGGCGCGGGGACGCGGCCCTCGGGCGTCCCGTCCGGCTCGGTGTAGCCGAAGCGGCCGGCGGCGACGACGTTGCCGCGCCCGCGGGGGAACACGCCGTGGCGCCGGGTGAGGCGCGGCGCGTCGAAGCCGGGCTGGACCGTCGCGCCGACGATGACGAGGTCGGCCGGATCGAGCGACGCTGGCGCGCCGCCCACGACCAACTCGTCGAGCCGGATGGGCGGGACGGGCAGCTCCAGCGAGGGCGAGCCGCGGCCGTCGAGCACGAGCTGCGCGTCGCGGGGCTCGAAGAACCAGCCCGTGACGCGGTCGATCTCGGCGGTCGCGGTGTCGATGAGCGCGGCGAGGCGCGCGTCGTCGGCCTGCGCGACCGTCACGCCCTCGGCGCGCAGCTCGGCGACGGTCGCGTACACGGCGGCGCCTACTTGGAGCGGGCGCCGCGGCGGCCGCCGCCGCCCGGCGGCTCGAGGTCGTCGGTGGTCACCGCGGGCGCCTCGGGGGTCGCGACGGAGGCCTCGGTGGCCTTCTTGCGCGTGGTCGCGGCGGCCTCGTGCTCGGCGTCGAGCGCCTGAGCCTCGGCCTCGGTGCACACGTCGAAGGCGAGCGGCGCGTGCTTGTCGCCCGGCACCTGCCGCACGCCGCGGAGGTACTCGGCGACCTCCTTGTCGACGCGGTACCAGCCGCGCTCCTCGTGGAACTTGATGCCGCGGTACGTGAAGCGGCGCAGCACGCAGCCGCGGCGCGGGTCGTAGGGCTTGAGTCGAACCAGCAGGGTCTGCATCGGTCAGTCCTCCCTTGCAGCTCAGAGCTGGACGTTGATGGCCTTGGCGACCCCGGGCTCCTCGGCGAACTTCACGTCGAAGCGGAGCGTGGCCACGATCTTGAGCGTGCCCTCCGAGATGTCGCGCGCCGACTCGACGCGGATGTTCCGCCAGATGCCGACGTGGATGTTCTTCGGGTTGCACAGCAGGATGACCGTCTGGTCGCTGCCGGCGCCGAGGTTCTCGGGGAAGAGCGGGATGGGCTGGAGCGGGACGCCCGAGTAGAGCACCGGGGTGTCGCCCTCGAGCAGCCGGTCGCCGACCGCCGTCGCCCGCTCGGCGAGCGTGTTCCGGTAGTCGAGGTCGGCGTCGACGCTCGTCATGAAGCGCATCGCCTTCTTGTCGCGCAGGTGCTCGGACGGGATCGTCTTGAGCATGTCGCGCAGGAGGTTCTTCGAGATGGCGGCGCCGCCGGCGTCGACGACGTTGCTCGTGGCCTGCTTGAGCGCGCCGTCCATCACCGCGAGGAAGGGATCGGCCGACAGCGTGTCGCCGTTGATCAGCACCTCCTCCATGTCGCGGCTGATGGCCTCGGCCATCATCTCCATGATCGTCTGGCGCAGCTCGCCGCGCTCGATGCTGTCCTCGAGCACCTCGTCGGAGAGGCGGACCTCGGCCTTGAAGAGCTTGGCGTCGAGCTCGACCTGCGAGAGGTCCGGGCGCGCCCGTTCGGCGAGCGGCAGCGCGGTCGCCTCGGCGCCGGGCCGGAGCACGCGGCTGCCGAACTTGATCTTCGAGAGCTGCTGCTTCGGCGACGCCATCGGGACCACGGTCGCCAGCCGCATCAGCGGCGAGTCCTTGATGAGCAGGCGCATGAACTTCTGCGCCTGCGCCGGCTTGAGGATGCCTCCGCCGGCGGTGAGATCCGCGAGGGCCAGGTCGGCCTTCTGCAGGATGGTGCGGTTGTCGGTGTAGCTCATGGGCGGGGGCTCCTTACAGGTCGTGGAAGGAGACCGCCTTGTCGACGCTCTCCCGGTCCATCGGGTGGTTGAGGTCCATCGGCCACCCGACCTCCTCGGGCTCGGCCTTGCGCACGCGCTCGGTGCTCGGCGCGCTGTTGGGCAGGCCGAACTGCTTCTCGACCCGGGCCAGGCGCTGCTGCTGCTCCTTCATCGTCTCG
>JARGGE010000112.1 GCA_029210865.1 Trueperaceae bacterium | reverse complement strand
GGTCCGCTCGGCCACGCGCTGCCGGTGGCGCCCGCCACCCGCGCCTGGCTGGGGGCGTGGGGGGTGGCGCCGGTCGACGCGGGCGCACCTCGGCGCGACGCCGAGGAGGCGCTTGCGGTGGCGGTGCCGATCGGCCTGTACCTGCGACGCGAGCCGGCGGCGGCCGAGGCGGCGGTCGCGGCGGCGCTGGCGGCGGCGGGTCCGGCCGTCGTCGCGACCGCCCACGAGCTGACGCGGCTGGTCGTCGCCGTCGTGGCTGGCGGCGACGCGAGCGCGCGTGCGCCGTGCACGCAGGACCCCCTCCTGGCGACCGCCCGGAGGATCGCCGACGGCGCCGCGAGCTACGAGGACGCGCTCCGGAGCGTGGCGGCCGACCCCGGAGCCGACGCGGCGCTCGGCGCGCTCGTCGGCCTGCTGGTCGGGGCGCGCGAGGGCCTGCGCGCCATCCCGACGCGCTGGCGCGCGCAGGTCGCTTGGGGGGTCGAGCTGGTGGCGATCGCCGACCGCTTGGGCGACGGGCCAGCCGCCGGCCCGGCCCGGGTGGACCACCCGTGGCGCACCTGGTAGCGGGCGCCGGCGCCGAGCCGCGAGCGCTGAGGGCGCCACGGCGCACCCGTCGACCGCCCGCGGACGCCGGCGGCCCGTGCCATGCTGGCGCATGCCCCACTACGACACCCTGATCCGCCACGGCCGCGTCGTCGACGGCACCGGCAACCCCTGGGTCCACGCCGACGTCGCCCTGGTCGGCGACCGGATCGCCGCGATCGCGCACCCCGGGCGCCTCGACCCGGCGCACGCGCGGAGCGTGGTCGACGCGACCGGGCACGTGGTCGCGCCCGGTTTCATCGACATCCAGAGCCACGCGATCCTGCCGCTCATGATCGACGGCCGCTGCCTGTCGAAGATCACTCAAGGGGTGACCACAGAGGTGATGGGGGAGGCCTGGACGCCGTCGCCGGTGGTGGGTCGGCACACCGAACCGCTCGCGGGGTCGCTCTTCGAGCACCGCCTCGACCCCGTCTGGGGCGAGCGCGCGGCCACCTGGACCCGCTTCGGCGACTGGCTGCGGGCGATGGAGGACCACGGCGTCTCGCCCAACGTCGGTTCGTTCCTGGGGGGCGGGACGCTGAGGACCACCGCGCGCGGCATGGACATGGGGCCGTCCTCGCCCGAGGAGCTCGCCGCGATGCGCCAGGTGCTGGCCGAAGCGATGGAGGACGGTGCCTTCGGCGCCTCCTACGCGCTCATCTACCCGCCCGACGCGTACGCCGGCACCGAGGAGCTGATCGACGTCTGTCGCGCCATGGCGCCCTACGGTGGCGTGTACGTCACGCACCTGCGCAGCGAGTCGACCGGCATCTTCGAGGCGCTCGAGGAGGCGCTCCGGATCGGTCGCGACGCCGGTGTGCCGGTGGAGGTCTACCACCTCAAAGCGGCGCATCCGGACGCCTGGTACCGGATGCCGTCGGTGATCGAGCGGATCCACCGCGCCCGCGCCGACGGCCAGGACGTCACCGCCGACATGTACCCCTACGCCGCCTCGGGGACCGGCCTCACCGCCATCCTCCCCACGTGGACGGCAGAGGGGGGCCGGCTCTACGAGAACCTGCGCGACCCGGGCGTGCGCGCCCGGGTGCGGGCGACGCTCGAGGGTCGCGGTGAGCCTGGCGACGTGCTCGGCGCCGACGGGCTCGGCCTCGAGACGCGCGGCGGGCCGCACGGCATCATGCCGGTCGGCTTCCGGCTGCCCGAGCACCAGGCCTACGTGGGGCTGCGCCTCGACGAGATCGCCGCGCTGCGCGGTCAGGACTGGATCGAGGCGACCCTCGACCTGCTCGTCGCCGAGGGGCAGCGCATCGGCACGATCTTCTTCTCGATGGACGAGGCGAACCTGCGCCTGCAGGTGCAGCAGCCCTGGATCAAGTTCGCCACCGACGCCGGCGGCTTCGACCCGGCGTGGGCCAAGGCGAACGGCCCCGTGCACCCCCGCGGGTACGGCACGTACCCGCGCGTGCTGCGCACCTACGTGCGCGAGGAGCGGCTGATCACGCTCGAGGACGCGGTCCGCAAGATGACGTCGGCGGTGGCCGACCGGCTGTCGCTGCGCGATCGCGGTCAGCTGCGCGAGGGCTTCCACGCCGACGTGGTCGTGTTCGACCCCGAGACGATCGGCGACCGCGCGACCTTCGAGGACCCGCACCAGCTGTCGGTCGGGGTGCGCGACGTGTGGGTGAACGGCGTGCGCGTGCTCGAGGACGGCGCCCACACCGGGGCGACGCCGGGGCGCTTCGTCAAGGGGCCGGGGGCCTGACGGTGGCGCTGGCGCCGGTGCCGGCGGCGCCGTCGGCGCGCTGCCAGCGCACGTCGGGCGCCACCCCGCAGGCGCCTCGGAAGGCGCAGGCGCCGCACGCGGTGGTGGGGCAGGCGAGCGTGGGGCCGGTCTCGCCGTCGAGCCGACGCACGTAACCGCGGCGCTCGAGGCGGTCGAGCTCGCGCCGGACGTGGGGCACGGGCACGGCGAGCCGTCGGGCCAGCGCCTCGACCGTGGTCGGGGTGCGCAGCCCTTCGAGGACGGCGAAGCTCAGGGCCATGCGAGGAACACCAGCCAGGCCATCAAGTACGCCACCGTCGTCTGGTAGCCGATCGAGAAGAGCATCCAGCGGGTGCCGAAGGCCTTGCGGAGCGCCGCGAGGGTGGCGACGCAGGGCATGTAGAGCAGCGTGAAGACCATCAGCGCCACCGCGCCGCCGGTGCTGAGGACACCGCCCAGCGCGGCGCCGAGCTCGGTGTCGATCGGGTCGCCGCCGCCGATGCCCCAGAGGGCCGTCAGGGTGCCGTGGAGCGCGTCGCTCAGGCCGGCGCCCAGCGCCGCGAGCCCCTCGCCGAACCCCAGCGCCACGCCGGGGACGTCGCCGAGCAGCGTGAGCGCGAGGCTGCCGAGCACGACCTCCTTGGCCACCGCGGCCGGGATGAGCGCGCCGACGACGCGCCAGTCGTCCATGCCGAGCGGCGCGAAGACCGGGGCGATCGCGCGGGCGACGGTCTCGAAGAGGCTGACGCCGCTGGGGAGCGTGATCGACAGGAGCGCCCACACCGCGACCACCGCGATCAGGATGGGGCCGGTGGCGCCCTGCAGGAAGGCGCGGGTGCGCGCCCAGGCGAGCTTCAGGACCAGCCGCAGCGGCGGCCACCGGTAGCTGGGCAGCTCCATGGCGCCCGAGCCCGGCGGCGTGCGCAGCAGGTGCTTGAAGGCGAAGGCCGAGGCGATGGCGATCGCGAAGCCCAGCACGTACAGGCCGGTGAGGACGAAGGCGGCGATGTCGGGCACGAACACGGCGGCGAGCAGCACGAAGACCGGCAGGCGCGCGCTGCACGGGATCGACGGGATGGCGAGCGCGACCCGCAGCCGGTCGCCGGGCTCCTCGAGGGTGCGGGTCGCCTGGACCGCGGGCACCGTGCAGCCGATCGACAGCACCATCGGCAGCACGGCGCGCCCCGGCAGCCCGATGGCGCGCATGAGCCCGTCGGCCAGGAAGGCGACGCGCGCGAGGATCCCGGCGTTCTCCAGGATCCCCAGGATCACGTACAGCACGAACAGCACGGGGACGAAGGCGACGACGGTGCCGACCCCTTCGACGAGCGCGCCGGCGAGGAACGACTCGGCGAGCGCCGGCAGCCCGAGCGCGGTGATCCAGCCGGCGAGCACCTCCTGGACGACGCCGAAGAAGCCGACCCAGGGATCGGACAGCGCGAAGGTGACGTGGAAGGTGAGCGCCAGGCCGACGATCAGCGCGAAGGGGCCAACCACCGGGTGGAGCAGCCAGCGGTCGACGCGTTCGCTGGGGTCGACGTGGCCGCTCGCGACGCGGGCGGTGGCGGCGGCGAGCGCGTGGGCGGAGCGGTGGCGCGCCTCGGCGGCGGCGAGGAAGGGGTCGAGGCCGGCGGTCGCGAGGCGCGCGTGCGCGCGCTCGAGGGCGGCCCATCGCTCGCCGTGGGGCGCGTGGTCCGCGCCGCCCGCGGTCGTGGCGCCGCCGGTCGCGGCGGTGGCGAGGTGCGCCAAGGCGGCGCTGGGGAGCTCGTCGGTGAGCGTCGCGAGCGCATGCCAGCGACTGGCGGCGCCGGCGGCGACCAGGTCGCTCGCCGCCGCGGCGACCGCGTCCGGGTACGCGACCCGCACCGTGGGCACGGCCGCGCGCGTGGCCGCCGCCACCAAGTCGTCGGCACCGTGGCGCCGGTGGTCGCGCAGCGCGACGACCGGCGCGCCGAACGCCGCCTCGAGGGCGGCCGGGTCGAGCGTCAGCCCGCGCGCGGTCGCCTGCTCGATCAGGTTGAGGACGACGACCATGGGGCGGCCGAGCTCGGCGAGCTCGAGCGTGAGGGTCAGGTCGCGCGCGAGGTGGTTGGCGTCGACCACGTTGACGATCAGCGCGTCGGGGTCGGCCTCCAGGGCCGGCAGGACGACGTCCTCCTCGGCGCCGGTGCCCCCCAGCGCGTAGGCGCCCGGGAGGTCGACGAGCTGCAGCGGGGCGCCGGCGACGACGGCGTGGGCGCTGGCGAGCTCGACGGTGGTGCCGGTCCAGTTGCCGACCTCGAGGCGGCTGCCGGCGACCGCGTTGATCAGGCTGGTCTTGCCGACGTTGGGGGTGCCGACCAGGCACCAGCGCCGGAAGGGGCCGGGTGCCGGCGATCCCGCCGCGGCCCCGGCCGCGGCGTCACAGCGTGGGCAGGGCATAGCGGCCTTCGGCGTCCGCGAGTTCGACCAGGACGTCGCGCGCCTCGTGCTCCCGGAGCATCAGGTGCACCGTGCCGGCGCGCAGCTCGAGCGGTCCGCGGTTGGGCGCGCGGCCGAGGACGGCGAGCTCGGCGCTCGGGCGGATGCCCAGCGCCATCAGGCGGCGGCGCAGCCGCGGCGCCCCCGCGAGCGAGACCACGCGGGCGCACGCCCCGCGCTGCAGCGAGCTCAGCGGGCAGCGCACGCAGCACGGCGCCGTGGCCTCGCTGGCCGCGGTGGGCTCGTGCGCACATTCCCAAGCCGCTCGGTCGGAATTCATGCTCGAGTGTCGTGCGCCGGCTGGGTCGGGTGCCAGGGACATCTCTCCATCCGTCCCGCGGGCCCAACGGCGTGCGGACCGCCACCCGAAGGTGGCGGCCCGCACGGAGGGAGCGTGGGACGGCGGCGGTCGCCTAGAAGGGGGCGTCCGGTCGGTCCATGGCGCTGACGTCGGTGCCGAGGTCCTCGAGCGAGTCGTGCAGCAGTTGGATCATGTACTGGCTGTTGTGCACGTACGAGCCCGGGTCCTTCTGGGCGTACTGGTAGTTGTACGCCGCGCGCAGGAGGCGCGGGGTCCAGCTCCGGTACTTGTTCCCGAAGTTGACCTCTTCGGCGTCCGGCGTCCCGTTGGTGTTGCCGTCGGCGAAGAAGTACGGGTAGGCGGCGCTGCTGTAGACGACCCCGGTCCCGGTGGTCTCGAGCGCGTACGCCTGCATCGCTGCGTAGAGCTGCTCGATCATCGACTGGATCTCGTAGTAGCCACCCTCGTCGCTGTCGCCGTCGCCGTCGAAGTCGCCGTCGAACATGCGGTAGGTGCGCACGTCGGCGATCGTGGCGGCACCGTCGTGGCAGTCGGCGCAGGTGGTGAGCTCGACCTGCTGGTTGTGCGGGTCGTGGCACTGGGTGCAGGTCGCGGCCTCTTCGACGTGCGGCCAGAAGCCGACGTAGTCCTTGCCGGCGTACTGGTAGCCGCCCATGGCGTCCCCGCCGAAGCGCGAGGCTGCGGCCGAGAAGTAGTGGACGTTGACGAAGCCGAGGCCCTCGCCCATGACGTCGTCGTCGGTGCCGCCGATGCGGGCGTCGACGGTCCCGGTGGACGCGCGGCCCTGGTGGCAGGTGGCGCAGAGGTTGTCGCCCGACGTGCCGAAGCTCAGGATGGCGCCGCTGGGGAAGGTGACGTCCTCGACCTCGAGCAGGCTGAAGTCGTCCTCGGCGACGTGGCAGGTGGTGCACGCCATGCCCTGAGCGACCTGTTGCTCGATCTGCACGCCGTGCTCGAGCACGAAGGGCAGGCCGTCGGCGCCGTGGCAGGTGGCGCACGAGGCGGGCACGGCGCCGTCGCCGTCCCAGTGGCGCCAGGCTTCGGCGGTGGCGTCGAAGTGGCCGGCGTCGTCGCGGCGGATGCTCGCGGCCACGTGGCCGGAGATCTGCAGCTCGGTGAGGGCGGCTCGCAGGCCGACCTCGGGGGTCGCGGACGCGAGGACCTCGTCGCCCGGGCGCACCAGGGCGGCCATCGTACCGTCGCCCATCGCCGCGTTCAGGTCTTCGATGCTGTCGTACATGAGCTGGATCAGGTACTTGGCGTTGTGCGCGAAGCCGCCCGGGTCCTTGTGGGCGACCTGGTAGTTGTACGCCGCCGCCAGCAGACGCGGGGTGAAGCTCCCGTAGCTGGTCGATTCGCCCTCGCCGATCACGCTGTCGTCGTTGTCGTCGACGAAGATGTAGGGGTAGCGGTTGCCGTTGTAGCCGATCGGCGTGCCGACGACCTCGCGGGCGTAGGCCTGCATGGTCTCGAGCAGCAGGTGCTCGAGGTTCGCGAGCTCGGTCTTGATGCCGGTCGTGGTGCTGCCGTCGCCGTCGTAGTCGACGAACGAGCCGGGCATGCGGATCTCGTAGACGTCCTCGACGGTCTCGACGCCCAGGTGGCACGTGGCGCACGCGACGACCTCGAGCTCGAGGGAGTGCGGGTCGTGGCAGCTCTGGCAGGTGACGAAGTCGCTGACGTGCTCGAAGAAGGGCTCGTAGGTCTTGCCCGGGTACTCGAACCCGCCACCGGCCTCGCTGCCATAGCGGGTGGCCGCGGCGGCGTAGTAGTGGATGTTGATGAAGCGCTGGCCGTCCATGACCGCGTCGTGGTCGACGCCGGCATCCTCGATCGCGGTGGCGACGGTGTCGCCGGACGCGCGGCCCTGGTGGCAGTCCATGCAGACGGCCTCGCGGCCGAGGTCGCTCAGCACCACGCCCGACGGCATGGTCACGTCGGTCTTGGCGAGCGTCTGGTCGTTGTGGCAGTTGGTGCACTGGAGGACGGCGGGCTCGAAGGACTCCGCCTCGATGGAGCCGATGGCGCTGCCGTCCGCACCGACGAAGTCGAGTTGCCCACCGCTGGAGTGGCACTGAGCGCAGCGGGCGGGGACGACCGCTGGGTCGTCTTCGTTCCAGTGGATCCAGGCTTCGGCGGTGAGGTCGGCGTGGCCGCTCGACGCCCACTCCCCGAAGAACGGGATGTCGAGGTGGTCGTAGCCCATGACGGGTGTGGTCTGCGCCTGGGCGCTGACCGACGGCGCGAGGCCCGGGACCCCGGAGCCGGAGTCGTACGCGATCATCACCCCGAATACAGCGACGACGGCGAGGACGGGAAGGAAGGATCTGAATCGCATTCGGTGCCACCTCCGTACTCCGCGCGGACCACTGTGTGCCAGCGCGGAATTTCCATGAGTCTAGCATGAGCGGACGAGGAGGGGGTGATGAGTGTCCCATCGCGGTAGCGTCCGTGACGCGAGAAACGTGGAGCCGAGGGTCCATGTAGCGCTTCGGTGGCGGGTGCGCTCGGGGCGGTCCGGCGCCTGGGCGCCCGTCGCTCGAACGCCCCGCCGTCGGGGCGCGTCGAGGGCAGGGGCAGAGGGGGCGGGGTCCCGTGTCCGGGCGCACGCCCGCCGGTCCGCGCAGCCGCGGCGGCGCCGGGTACCCTCGTCCGTGCCCCGCGACCGGAGCTTCCTGGCGATCTGCGCGGCGATGGGGGCGTCGACGGTGGCGCTCTCGATGCTCGGCACGCTGGTGCCGCTCTTCGCCGTCGAGCGCGCGTTGGGGGCCACGGCGGTCGGTGTGCTGGTGGCGCTGCCGAACGTCTTCCCGGTGGTGCTCGCCGTGGTAGCGGGGCGCTGGGTGGATCGCGGCGGCCCCACGCGCTGGCTGCTGGTCGGGACGCTCGGGATGGCGCTCGGGCCGATCGCGCTCGCGGCGGTGCCGGGCGTCGCGGCGCTGGCGGCCTCGCAGCTCGTGGTGGGCGTCGCGCAGC
>JARGGE010000111.1 GCA_029210865.1 Trueperaceae bacterium | reverse complement strand
CGTAGAGGGTCGCCAGGTTCGGCAGCTGCACCTTGGTCAACAGGTTGAGCCCGACCGGGGCGTCGTGCCCCTCTTTCGCGAGGAAGACCTCCGCGAAGCTCGCCAGCGCCGTGAGGCCGCGCTGGAAGCGCGTACCTTCGACGCTCGGCAGGGGCAGGCGGCGGTACCCGGCGCCCGGCGGGCGTCCGTCGGGCAGGAAGTAGCGCCGGAGGGCGTCGCCCACCACGTCCGCGAACGGGAAGCGCGCCATGGCGCGGCGGAGGTGCGCCCCAGGATCGCCGTCTTGCAGTCGACGGACGAACACGGTGTCGATACCGGTGCCGGAGACGACGCCGAGCTGACCGAGGCTCGAGACGGCGCGGGCGAGCCGCCAGTTCGAGACGGCCACGCCCATCCCACCTTGGATGATCGTCGGCAGGGTCGGGCGACCCGAGGCCGAGCCCGTATGGGTCGAGGCGAACGTGGCGAAGACGGGTCGTGCGTTGCTCATCGAGGTCCTTAGTCGCGCGTGGTGCCCGAGGGACGGCCCGACACCCGTGGCGCCGGCGGGCCTGCCGCACGAACCGTAGGGCTCCCGAGCGGTTCGGCGCGACCGCTTCCCGACGTTGGTGCGCCTGGAGCGGCGCCGCCCGCGGGACCGTGGGCGGAGGCCTCACTGCACCATACCGGCGCGGCGTGCGGTCCTGGTGAGGGTCGGCCGCTCGGCGGTACGCCGCGACGTGGACCACCGCATCTCGCCGCCGCCCTTGCGCGACCACGCCCCGCGCCGCACGATGGGGGTACCGGGCGACCGCGTGCGTGCCTGCGCGGTCGTCGGGCGAGGAGGCACGATGATCGTTCGCGCCCCGTTCGGACGCACCGGACACCCCAGCAGCCGCGTCCTCTTCGGCGCCGCCGCGCTCAGCCAGGTCACCCAGGACGAGGCCGATCGCGCCCTCGAGACCGTCCTGGCCCACGGCATCAACCACGTCGACACCGCCGCTTCGTACGGCGAGGCGGAGGTCCGCCTCGGGCCCTGGATGGAGCGCATCCGCGGCGACGTCTTCCTGGCCACCAAGACCGGCGAGCGCACGAAGGACGCCGCCCGGGAGGAGCTGCACCGTTCGCTCGAGCGCCTCCGCACCGACCACGTCGACCTGTGGCAGCTGCACAACCTCGTCGACGAGGGCGAGTGGGCGACCGCGCTCGGCCCCGGCGGGGCGCTCGAAGCCGCGATCGAGGCCCGCGACGAGGGCCTGGTGCGCTACATCGGCGTCACCGGCCACGGCGTCGAGGTCGCCGCGCGCCACCTGCAGAGCCTCGAGCGCTTCGACTTCGACTCGGTGCTGCTCCCCTACTCGTTCGTCATGATGCAGAACCCGACCTACGCGGCCGACTTCGAGGCGCTCGCGAGCGCCTGCGCCGAACGCGGCGTCGCCATGCAGACGATCAAGGCGATCACCCGCCGGCCCTGGGGCGAGCGGCCGCACGACCGCGCCACCTGGTACCAGCCGCTCGAGGACCCCGACGCCATCCGCCTGGCGGTCCACTGGGTGCTCGGCCGCCCGGACGTCTTCTTGAACTCGGTCGGGGACGTGCACCTGCTGCCGAGGGTCTTGGAGGAGGCCGAGCACTTCGTCGATCGCCCGAGCGACCAGGCGATGCAGACGCTGGTCGACCGCGAGGCGATGGCGCCGCTCTTCACCTGAACCCCGGTCAGCTGAACCCAGGGCGCCCCGACCGCGCCACGTTCAGGGGCGGGTGACCTGGCCCCAGTCGATCGCCGCCGCGAGGTCGGCGGCCAGCCCCTCGAGGCCTGCCCGGTCGTCGGCGTCGAAGCGCCTGGGGCGCTCGCTGTCGAGGTCGAGCACGGCCACCACGGCGTCGCCCTGCGCGATCGGCACGACGAGTTCGGCGCGCGAACGCGGGTCGCACGCGATGTGGCCCGGGAACGCCTGGACGTCGTCGACGAGCTGCGTCGCGCGCTCGGCGACCGCGGTGCCGCAGACGCCGCGCCCCACCGCGATGCGCACGCACGCCGGCCGCCCCTGGAAGGGGCCCACCACCAGCTCGCCGCCCTTCATCAGGTAGAACCCGGCCCAGTTGAGGTCGGGGACGAGCGCGAAGACCTCGGCGGCGGCGTTCGCCAGGTTGGCGGTGGCGTCGCCCTCGCCGGCGAGGAGGCCGCGCACGCGGTCGCGCAGCAGGGCGTAGCGCTCGGGCTTGGGGGCGTCGGCGGGCAGGACGTCGTAGGAGGCGCTCGGGTCGTGCATGGGCGGCATGCTACCGCCCGCCGCGAGGGCCGCCGCCGTGCGCGCGCGACCACCGCCCCGGCGTGCCGGACGCGGCCGCGGGCGCGAAGGCGAACCGCTATGGTGCGCCATGGACCCCACGGCCCTACCGCGCGACCTGGTGGCCGACGCCCTCGAGAGGCAGATGCGCACCGGGTTGGCGATGCTCCGCGACGCGGTGGCGCGCTGCTCCGACGCCCTGTGGCTCGACGCGACGCCGACCAACGCCTGCTGGCAGATCGCCTACCACGCGCTCTACTTCACCGACCTCTACCTGCGCCCGGACGAGGCGGCGTTCGTGCCCTTCCCCGGACACCAGGCCGACGTGCAGCGCCCGGACGGCATCGGCGGTCCCGGCGACCCGGCCGACCGACGCCCCGTGGTGCCGGTGCCCTACGGTCGCGCGCACGTGCTCGCCTACGCCGACCACCTGATGGCGACGATGGGCGACGCCATCGGCGCGCTCGACCTGGCATCGCCGTCGAGCGGCTTCCCCTGGTACCCGGGCGTCGGCAAGCTCGCCCACCAGTTCGTCAACCTACGCCACCTGCAACACCACGCCGCGCAGCTCGCCGACCGCCTGCGGGCGGCGACCGACCAGGGCGTGGGCTGGGTGGTGTCGCGACCCGCGCCCTCGCGAACGTCCTGACGCGCACGCGCCGGCGCGCGCGCGGCGCGAACGGCCACGACCTCAGCCGACGTCGACCGCCAAGGCGGCGTCGCCCGTAAGCCGCACATGCGTGCCGAAGGCTCGACTGGCCTCGTCGAGCCGTCGCGCCAGCCACCGGGCGTCCGCGTGCGGCGCCCGCTCGAGCCGGAAGCGCCGCGTCCGCATCGGCACCAGCTCGAGCGCGGCGAGCGCGCCGTCGCTCGCGAGCGACGGCAGCACCAGCAGCGACAGGTCGCCACGGTACCGATCATGGCCGCCGATGCCTTCGTAGTCGTTGATCAGGTCGCCCGAGCCGTACAGGATCAGCCGCCCATGGTGGACCTCGAGGCCCTTCGGGTGGTGCGACGAATGGCCGTGCACCACGTCCGCCCCACCCGTCTCCACGAGCCGATGGGCGAAGGCGCGCTGCCAGGCGGGGACGTCGTACCCCCAGTTGGGGCCCCAATGCAGCGAGACCACCACCCGAGCGCCCGGCGCGCGCAGCGAGGCCACGTGCGCCGCCAGGGCGTCCGCGCCGGCGGGCGAGGGGTCGTTCACGAGCGCGACGCCGGCGCGACCGGCCGCAGCGGCCCATGCGGCGGGGATGCCGGCGTCCGCGAAGCCCGCCGCGACCACGAGCAGCCGTCCCGAAGGGGTCGCGACGGCCGCGGGCCGCCACGCGGCGTCGCCGTCGGCGCCGGCGCCGGCGGTCGCGATGCCGACGCCGTGCAACGCCGCGAGCGTCTCGAGCAGGCCCGCCCGACCCCAATCGAGCACGTGGTTGTTCGCGAGCCCGGCAACGTCGATCGAGGCCACCATGAGCACGTCGACGTTCGCCGGGTGCATCCGGTAGTGGATCCCCTTCCCCGGCCACGGCGCGCCATGGGCGGTCGCGGCGCTCTCGAGGTTGACGACGCGGGCGTCGGGGGCCGCGTCGGCGAGGACGGCGAGCGCCTCGCCCCACGGGGCGGCCGGCGCCAGCGGCGCGCCGATCGGCCCGTTCGCGCGCTCGGCGAGCGCCACGTAGGCGCGGGCGTCGCGCACGTACGCCTCGTACAGCACCGGATCGACGGACCGCGCCAGCACCTGGTCGATGCCGCGACCGAGCATGACGTCGCCGGCGAGGAAGAGGCGCATGCCCGGGCTCACGCGGCCCGGTGACGGGGCGGGACGTGGGCGGTCACACCTCAGCCTGGACCCGTCGCGCCGGCCCGTCCAGGGCACCGGACGCCACGCCGCCTCGCGGCGGCGTGGGACGTTCTACCCTGAACCGCCTGCACCAGCCCGCATAGCCTGCATGAGATGCAGAAGCCGCACGAACCTCCGCTTCTCACCGCCGAGGCAGTCAGCCGCTTGCTGGGCGTCGACCCGACGACCGTCTACCGGATGGCGAGCGACGGTCGCCTGCCGGCGCTGAAGGTCGGCCGCCAGTGGCGCTTCACGGTCGAGCAACTCCAGGACGTGCTCGCCCGTGGCATCCGGGCGAGCGCGGCGGACGCGCCCCCGGCCGCGGCGACGCGCGCCGGTGAACGCGCCGCCTGGTCCGACCTCGACGTCGTCGCCGACGTCGCCGACCTCGTCGCCGAGACCCTCGGCGTGACCATGGTCGTCGCCGACCTGGCCGGACGCCCGCTCACGCCCATCCTGCGGCCCTGCCCGCGGCTCGCCGCCCTCAACGACGACCCCGGGCTGCGCGACCTGTGCAGCGCCGAATGGGGGGCACTCGCCGCCGACCTCGACTTCGAGCCGCGCTTCCACACCGGTGCGCTGGGCTTCCAGTGCGCCCGAGCGCTCGTGCGCCGGGGCGATCGCTTGATCGGCATGGTGCTCGCCGGGGGCGTCGCGCCCGCGGGGACGCCCGACGACGGCCTCCACCACCTCGACGATGAGGGCCGCGCGCGCGTCCTGCGCGTCTTGCCACGCTTCGCCGCCACGCTCTCGCGCCTCGCCGCCCCCGGCGACGGCGCCCCAACCCACGACGCCCCAACCCAAGGAGGAACCGTATGAAGCACCTGCTCGTGCTCGGAGGCGGCAGCGCCGGGACCATGGTGGTCGCCAAGCTGCGACCACGCCTCGACCCGGACGAGTGGCGCATCACCGTCGTCGATCAAGACGACGAGCACCACTACCAGCCCGGATACCTGTTCATCCCGTTCGGCACGTACCGGCGCGAGGACGCGGTCAAGCGCCGCAGCCGCTTCATCCCCGACGGCGTGGAGCTGGTGTTCGGGAAACCCGCCAAGGTGGAGCCCGAGGCCAACCGCGTACGGCTCGAGGACGGCCAGGTGCTCGCGTACGACCAGCTGATCATCGCGACCGGCACCAGCCCGAGGCCCGAGGAGACCGAGGGCACCCTCGGCAGCGAATGGCGCAAGAGCGTCCACGAGTTCTACACCCTCGAGGGCGCGCTGGCGCTCAAGGGCGCCATCGATCGCTTCGAGGGCGGCCGCTTCGTCGTGCACATCACCGAGATGCCCATCAAGTGCCCGGTCGCGCCGCTCGAACTGGCGTTCCTGGCCGACGCGCACTTCCGCGAGCGCGGCATCCGCGACCTGGTGGAACTCGTCTACGTGACCCCGCTCGACGGCGCCTTCACCAAGCCCGTCGCCGCCGCCCACCTGGGCCACCTGCTGGCCGAGCGTGGCATCGCCGTCGAGACCGACTTCATGATCGAGCGGATCGACGCGGAGGCCAAGGCGATCGTAAGCTACGACGAGCGCGAGATCCCCTTCGACCTGCTCGTCACCGTGCCGCTCAACAAGGGCGCCGATTTCCTGGCCGGCAGCGGCCTCGTCGACCACCTCAACTACGTCCAGGTCGACAAGCACACGGGGCAATCGCGCCACTACCCGAACGTCTTCGCCCTCGGCGACGCCGCCGACCTGCCGACCTCCAAAGCGGGCGCCACCGCCCACTACTCGATCGACGTCTTCACCGAGAACTTCCAACAGCACGCCCGCGGCCTCCCCATGACCCACGCGTACGACGGTCACGCGAACTGCTTCGTCGAATCGGGGAACGGCAAGGGGCTGCTGCTGGACTTCAACTACGACACGCAGCCGCTGCCGGGGCGCTACCCGCTCCCGGGCGTGGGCCCCTTCGCGCTGCTCGAGGAGAGCGAGCTGAACCACGCGGGCAAGCTGATGTTCAAGTGGGCCTACTGGCACGTGCTGCTGCGCGGCCGCGAGCTCCCGCTGCCGGCCGACATGAGCATGGCCGGCAAGGTCCTGGAGGCGACGTCGTGACCACCCCCACCCCGGCCGAGCGGCCCACCGCCGCCCCCTCCGACCCCGACGCCCTGCACGCGCAACTCGCGCGCCTGAGCGCGCAACTCGAGGAGGTCGTCACGGAGACGCGCCGCGCTCGCGAGCGCTGGGAGGTGCTCGACGAGCTGGTGACCGACGCGACCCCGGTCATGCGCCAGTTCATGGGGAGCACCACCGAGCGCCTCGACGCGATGGACCTGCGCCGCGCCCTCGAGTTCGCCGGCGCTGGGATGGGCGTCGTCGACCGCATCGTCAACGCCTTCGATCGTCAGGACGTCGAGGCGCTCGGGGAGAACGTCGTGCTGATGCTGCAGGTCGTCCGCGAGATGACCCAGCCCGAGATCCTCGGCCTACTGCGCCAGACCGCGACCTGGGCCCACGAGCATCCGGCCCCGGCCGAACCACCGACGCTCCTGTCGCTCGCCGCACGGTTGCGGAAGCCCGAGGTGCGTGCGGGCCTCGACCGCGTGCTCTCGCTGCTCGAGGGCGCCGTCCGCAGCGCCGGCCATCCCGACGCCACCACCGCCAAGGAGGGACCCGCATGACCATCGCCACGATCGCCGGCCAGAACGTCCACGTGAACGAGGAAGGCTTCCTCACCGAGTTCGGTGAGTGGAACGAGTCCATCGCCGCCGAACTCGCCAAGGACGTCGGCATCGACGAGCTCACGTCCGATCACCTAGCGGTGCTACGCTTCCTGCGCGAGGACTATCAGTCGAACGGCGAGACCCCGACGCTGCGTCGGGTCAGCACGGTCGGCGGCTTCGATACGAAGCGGCTGTTCCAGCTCTTCCCCAAGAAGCCCGCCAAGAAGATGTCGTACGTCGCCGGCGTGCCCAAGCCCGTCGGGTGCGTCTGAGCCGAGGAGCCCTCCCATGACCACCGTCCCCTCCACCGCACGCCCGAAGCCGAGCTTCGACGACACCGCCGGCGAAGGCCGCAAGCTGTCCCTGATCTGCTCCAAGGGCTCGCTCGACATGGCCTACCCGGGGCTCATCCTAGCGAACGCGGCGCTCGGCGAAGGCGTCGAGACCCACCTGTTCTTCACCTTCTGGGGCTTCGAGATCATCAACAAGAAGACGATGGGCGACCTGCAGTTCTCGCCGGTCGGCAACCCGGCCACCCACATGCCCACCGCCGTCTCGGGGCTCCCCGGGATGCAGTCGATGGCGACGCGCATGATGCGCCAGCAGATCGCCGCGCTCGACGTCCCGCCGGTGCCCGAGCTCCTCGACATGATCACCGCGGCCGGCGGCCACCTGTGGGCCTGCCGGATGTCGGCCGACATGAACAAGCTGACCAAGGACGACCTCTACGAAGGGGTCGAGGCCATCATCACCGCCACCGACTTCATCGAGTTGTCCGCCGGGGGGCAGACGCTCTTCATCTGAACACCGTGCGCGACGCGTGCGCCCCGGTCCGCATGCGGGCCGGGGCGCACGCGTGGTGGGACCCGCCGGTCCGGGCACCCGTGCCGGCACGCGCAGCCGGTCGGCCGGCAGCGCCCCTAATAAGAGCCCGTAGGGCGGGCTTGCGTTCGGGTTGATGGCTTGTTCATGGTGATCCCCCGGGTGCTGCTCTCCCGGACGGGGAGGCCGTCATGGCTGGTCGGTCCCAGATCGTTTCGGTCGGTGTGGAGCGTCGGAACGCACGCCTGACGTCGCTGCGGAAGATGGTACCGCGCGACGCCGCGATCGTCGGCATCGATCTCGCCGACGACAAGCAGGCCCTGGTGGTCAGCGATCACGACGCTCGCGTGCTCGATCGACGCATGATCCGCGGCAGCGTCTGGCAAGCGATCACGGCGCTGCCATGGGCCGAGAAGGTAGCGCGGGATGCCAGCTTCGCGCGGATCGTGCTCGCCTGCGAACCGACCGGCAACCGCTGGAAGCCGCTGCTGCAGCACGCGCGCGACAGCGG
>JARGGE010000110.1 GCA_029210865.1 Trueperaceae bacterium | reverse complement strand
GACTTCGCCGACGCGACCCGCGGCATGACCGAGGAGGAGCGCAACCGACGAGTGGCCACGGCCTTCGGCGCCCGCGGCCTGCTCGCCTTCAACGCCATCCTCAATGCGTCGTTCACCACCATGCGGGACGGCCGGCAGGTCACCCTGCAAGGGGCCGAGGCCATCGAGGCGCTGCGCCGCGAGATGTCGGACGCGGAGGGCACGGCCCAGGGCTTCCGCGAGCAGCTGCTCGACACCTTCGAGGGGCAGAAGACCCTGCTGCGCGGCACGCTGCAGACCTTCGCGGTCGTGCTCGGCGAGCCCTTCGCGGCGGTGTTCAAGCCCATCGTGCGCGCGGTGGTCGAGGCGCTTAACGCGGTGCTGCGCGCATTCCAGGCCATCCCGGCGCCCATCAAGAAGATCTTCGCGGGCTTGGTGGTCGGCGCTGGCGCCTTCCTCACGCTGGTCGGCGGGGTCATCGCGGCGAAGGCCGCCATCGCGCTCCTCGCCATCGGCTTCAAAGCGCTCGGTATCACCCTGGGCGGTGTGCTGGCGACGCTGCTGCCGGCCATCCTGATCCTCGCCGTCCTCGGGACGCTCGTCGCCGGCTTCGTGGTCGCGTTCCGCCGCAACCTCGGGGGCGTGGGCGACTTCGTCCGGCGCACCTGGGGCCGGGTCCGGCTCTTCTTCCAGGGGCTCACCCAGCTCTTCGAGCAGGGCGGCTTCAGCGGCGCCGTCCGCGAGGAGCTCAACCGCGCCGAGAACCTCGGCCTCAAGCGCTTCCTCATCTCGGTGTGGCAGGTCGTCTACCGCATCCAGCAGATCTGGGAGGGCTTCAAGGACGGCTTCACCCGCACCATCGAGGAGGCGCGCCCGGTCTTCGAGGACCTCGCCGAGGCCTTCTCGGTGCTGCAGGAGGAGATCGGCGGCCTCTTCGGCGAGGTGGCCGGCGGCGCCGCCTCGCTGCCCTCGGCCGAGTTCCGCAGCTTCGGGGCGACCGTCGGCGGCGCCATCGCCACCGTGGTGACCTGGTTCGCCAAGCTGTGGGCGATCAGCCTCCGCGTCACCGGGGGCATCGTCGCCGGCTTCCGCTCGATGCTCGAGTACATCCGGCCCGCCTTCGAGGTCGTGGGCGAGGCGATCGGGCGGCTCCAGGAGGCGTGGCGGCGCCTCACCGGCGCGACCGACGAGGGCACGGGCGCGGTGGGGGAGTCGACCAGCGCCTGGCGCTCGCTCGGGGAGTTCCTCGGCCAGGTGTTCGGCGCCATCGTCACCGTCATCACGCTCGCCTTCGCCGGGCTCGTGGAGGTGGTCACCGTCGTCATCGACGTGATCCGCGTGGTCAAGGACGCCTTCGTCGCGGCCGGCACGTGGATCGGCGAGACCGCGGCCGCGATCTACCTCTGGTTCACCGACACGCTGCCCAACGCCATCGCCGGCGCGGTCGAGTCCATCGGCAACTTCTTCCGCGGCGTCGGGCAGTTCTTCGTCGGCATCTGGCGCTGGTTCACGGGGATCTTCCAGTCGATCGCCGACGGCATCATGAGCTTCCTGCAGCCCGTCGTGGACTTCTTCCGCGGCGTCGGGCGGGCCATCCAGTCGGTGTTCGACGCCATCAAGGACATGGTCATCCGCATCCTGCGGGAGATCCCGGACGCGCTGCTGCCCGAGAGCCTCGAGCGTCTGAGCCGGCAGCCGCTCTCGACCGAGGTCCGCACCGAGGACTCGTTCTCGGCGGTGGGGAACACGCAGGACACCGCGCGCCGGGCCGAGGCGGCGAGCTCGGCGATGCCGTCGGCGGCCGACGCCACCAACCGCATGAACGACTTCGCGCAGCTCGAGGCCAACCTCCGCGGCTTCGCCAACGACCGCGCCCGCGAGCGGGGCCAGCCGCCGCCGTTCCAGATCCAGGTCCAGGTCGACGGCGAGACCATCGCCCGCGCCACCCACAACGCCAACCAGGACAACGCGAGCCGGGCCTTCACGCCCGTGCCCGCGTACTGACGAGGAGCGCCGCGATGCCCTTCGACGCCCGCCCGCCGCGCTGCTCGCTGGTCAACATCGTGACCGGCGAGGCCGTCGAGTGCCTGTTCAACCCGACGCAGCTCGTCGAGAAGGTGCAGGTCAACTGGAACCGGCTCGCCGTGCCCGGGCTCTCGCACCAGGTGCTCCAGTACCAGAGCACCGGCAACCGCGAGCTGAGCGGCGTCGAGTTCTACCTCGACCGCGTCTTCGCGGCGGAGCAGCCGGGCGACGTCGACATCATGGAGTTCCGCGCGTTCCTCCGCGCGCTGACGGTGCCGCCCGAGGCGACCGAGGGCGTCGCCGCCACCGCGCCGCCGCGCACGCTCTTCATCTGGCCCGGCGTGCTCACCGTCGAGGCGGTGCTTACCGGCGTCGAGTTCCAGTACCGGCAGTTCGGCGTCGACGGCCGCGCGCTGGTCTACGCCGCCAACGTGTCCTTCGAGGAGATCCTCGACGTGCGGGTGACCTCCGAGGCGCTGCGGGAGGAGGTCTGACCATGCCGCCCGCGTCCGGCTCCCGGCACCGCTTCACCCTCGGCACCCGCGACGAGGCGGGCCGGCTCTTCCTGAACGAGCGCGAGCCCTACGGCTACCGCGAGCTCGCGGACACGCGGCGGCACACGGTCGTCCAGGGCGACACGCTCTGGGGCCTCGCCGGGACCTACTTCGCGCCGCTGCCGAGGGCCTGCGGCTTCTGGTGGGTCATCGCCGACTTCCAGCCGGACCCCATCGTCGATCCGACGCTCGCGCTCGAGCCGGGGCGCGCGCTCTTCGTGCCGTCGGTCCGGGTGCTCACCGACGTCATCCTCTCCGAGCAGCGGCGGAGGGCGGCGTGAACCCGATCGTCGACCGCAGCGCGCCCGGCGTGCGCATCACGCTGCTCCCCGACGAGCAGGCGGAGGGTGGCGAGCCGCTCGACCTCGGGGGCCGCATCATCGCGTTCACCTTCGAGGACGCCGAGCGCAAGGCCGACCAGGTCTCCATCCAGCTCGACAACTTCGACCTCTCGCTCTTCGATCGCGAGGACCTCGCCGGCGGCGCGGTGCTCGAGGTGAGCTGGGGCTACCCCGGCAACATGGCGCCGCCGCGGCGTGTGGTCGTCCGCAAGCTCAAGGGCTTCACGACGCTCACCCTCGAGGGCCGCGCCACGAGCGTGCTCATGGACCGCGAGGCCAAGACCCGCGCCTTCGAGAACATGAGCCGCGCCGACGTGGCCAGGGCCATCGCGGAAGAACACGGCTACGAGGGCACGCTGGTCGACGTCGAAGACACGGGCGAGGTGCTCGAGGTCGTCAACCAGACCGGCGAGACCGACGCCCGCTTCCTGCGCCGCCTCGCGAGCCGCGAGGAGTTCGAGTTCTACGTGGACGACGGCGGCTTCCACTTCCACGAGCGCCGGCAGAGCGCCGCGCCGACCCACGTGTTCACCTGGTACGCCGACCCCGGGCGCGGCGACGTGCTCGCCGTCAACGTCGAGAGCGACCTCGGCCGCCGCGCGGGCCGGGTCACCGTGCGCGGCCGCGACCCGCTCACGCGCAGCACCATCGAGGAGACCGCCAACAACGACTCGGCCGATCGGGAGACGCTCGCCGAGGTCGTCGAGGTGGTCGACCCCGAGACGGGCGCGACCACGCTCGAGACCCGCAACGCGACCGCCACCGTGGCACCGACCTCGGCCCCGACGAGCGAGCGCGCCGGCCGGGAGGCGCAGGCTCGCTTCCGCCGCTCCGAGCGGGGGACGGTGAAGCTCTCGCTGCGCGTGGTCGGCGACCCGACCCTGCACGCGAAGAGCATCGTCGAGGTGCGCGGCATCTCGGGGCTGCTCTCGGGCAAGTACTACGTCACCGACGTCAAGCACGTGGTCTCGTCGTCGGGCTACGTCTGCGAGCTCAAGCTGACGCGGGACGGAAGCGGCCGCCGGGCCCGCCAGGTCGCCCAGGAGCAGCGGGGCGAGCGGAACCAGAGCGAGGCCGGCGCGGCCGCGGCGGTGACCGAGGTCGAGGTCGTCGACCCGGAGTCGGGCGCGACGCACATCGAGTACCGCCGCGGCGACCAGCCGATCGGCGCCGAGGACCCCGAGTCCCAGATGAGCGTGCCGTACTGACCCCGCGCGAGGGGCGTTGTCCCGAGGCCCGCGGCGGGCGGCTCTACTCCGGTGGACCACCTCGCTCGGCAGGCGCCCCATGTTCTCGACCTTCGACGACGACATCCAGGCCCGCGACACCCGGCTCCTCGGGATGTACGTCGGCTACGTCACCCACCGCCGCGACCCCGATCGGCTCGGGCGCGTGCGCGTGTGCATCCCCGGCGTGGTCGAGCCACACAGCGCCTGGGCCTGGCCGCTCGGCACCGCGGGCGGCGGCTTCAAGGACCGCGGGCTCTTCGCGGTGCCCGAGGAGGGGGCCGAGGTCGCGGTGTTCTTCAACCAGGGCGACGTCGACGCGCCGTACTACCTCTCGGCCCACTGGGGGAAGCCGGACGGCGAGAGCGAGGTCCCCGAGGAGGCGCAGCAGGACCCGCCGGACAACCGCGTGCTCGCGACGCCCACCTTCCGCGTCGAGCTCGACGAGTCGAAGGACGCGCGGCGGCTGAAGCTGACCAACCGCAAGACCGGCGACCACCTCGTGTTCGACGCCGAGGAGAACAGCGTGACCCTCGAGGCGACGAGTGCGCTGACCCTCCGGGCCGTCGGCGCCATCAGCATCGAGGGGCTGCAGGTCACCATCGCAGGCCGCGTCGTCCGGCCCATCGCGGACCCGATCTAGGAGGCCGCCGTGCCACTGCCCATCTGCATCGAGATCCCCGAGATCCCCGACCCCTTCCAGATCACGCTGCCCGGCGGCGTGACGATGGAGCACCTCAACCTGATGGAGGTGATCCAGCCCGCGCTGACGCCGCTGATCCCGCTCTTCAACATCATCGATACGGTCGTCGCGGTCTTCAACTGCATCAAGGCCATCCCGGACACACTCGGTCCGCCGCCCGACCCGACCGCCATCGCCGCCTGCATCCCCGAGCTCGCCGAGAAGGTCAACGCCCTGCTGCGGCTCATCCCGCAGCTGTCGCTGCCCTACACGATCATCGGCATCCTCGACCTGGTCATCGACACGCTGCGCCAGGCGCGGAGCGAGCTGCTTCACCTGCAGCAGCAGATGGTCCAGATCCTCGGCGCCATCGACCGCGCGACCGAGCTCGAGGACGCGGGCCTGATGGCCATCACCAGCTGCGCGCAGGCCAACGTCGCGCAGGAGGCAGCCAACGTCGGCAAGAGCCTGGCCTCGCTCGGCAAGCTCATCGGCCTGCTCAACCTCTTCCTCGGCATGGTCGGCGGCCCCGAGGTGCCCGACCTCTCCGACCTCGCCGGCCGTCCGCTCGACGAAGCCATCGCGCCCATCGACGCCATCGTCGAGGTGCTCCAACAGGTCCGCTCTGCGGTGCCAGTCCCATGAGAACCAGCACCGTGATGGAGGGCCCGATGAACGAGCTCAATGGCCTGCTCATCCCGTTCCGGCGAGACCGCAAGCGCGACTTCGCCTCGGGTTCGGGGGCCGAGCTCCTGCGCACCAAGGTCCTTCAGGCGCTCATGACCGAGGGCGCCACGCCGCGCTCGTCGGGTGAGCTGCCGTGGCGCACGAGCTTTGGGGCAGGGCTGCACCTGCTCCGGCACCAGCGCAACGACGAGGTCCTGGCCGAGCTGGCGCGAGTGTACGTCCGCGACGCGCTGGCCCGCTGGGTGCCGAGCGCCCGCCTCGTCTCGCTCGAGGTCACCCGCGAGGACGCCACCCTGGTCCTTCGCCTTCGCGTCCGTGACAAGGCGACAGGCGCCGAGGCCCGCGCGGAGGTGCGTCCATGAACCTGCTGCCCGCCTCGGTGGACTACACGGACAAGGACTTCGACGCGCTGCGGGCTCGGCTGATCCAGCTGGTGAAGAGCGTGTTCCCGGACTGGACCGACTTCGAGGTCGCGAGCTTCGGCAACGTACTCATCGAGATGTTCGCCTTCGTCGGCGACGTCCTGATCTTCTACCAGGACAACCTCGCCCGCGAGTCGCGGCTGGTGACAGCGACGCAGCGCAAGAACGTCATGGCCCTGGCCCAGATGCTCGGCTACCGCCTGCAGGGAGCCCGGGCGGCCACCGCCGAGGTCCGTGTGACCCTGACGCGATCGCCGACCGCCGACGTCGTCATCCCGGCGGGTACCGTCGTGCGCACGCAGGAGGTGACCGAACCGGTCCGCTTCCAGCTCCTCGCCGACGCGGTTATCGCCGCTGGGCAGGACCCGGCTACCGCGACCGTGGTCGCCGAGCACTCGCGCCCGTACCAGCAACTCGTCGACGCACGGGGGCTCAAGGGCTTCGAGCTCGTGCTCGACCGCGCCCCCTACCTCGACGGCTCTGCGACGGTGACCACGGCGACGGGCGCCTTCACCGAGGTCGATAGCTTCCTCGACTCGGCGCCGAACGACCGGCACTTCCTCGTCCGGGTCGACCAGAACGACCGGGCCACGCTGCGCTTCGGGGACGGCCGCAACGGGCTGCCGCCATCGGGCACGGTGACCGTCCGCTACAAGACCGGCGGTGGCGCTGGCGGCAACGTCGACGCCGAACGCCTCGTGGTCATCGAGGGCGCCTTCATGGACGTCCACGGGCGGCCGGTGCAGGTGTCCGCGACCAACCTGGCGCCTGCCTCCGGCGGGACCGACCGGCAGAGCGTTGCCTCGGCACGGCTGCTGGCGCCCGAGAGCCTGCGCGCCATGACCCGCAGCGTCGCTCGCGAGGACTTCGAGATCAACGCGAGGCGTCTCCCCGGCGTGGCCCGCGCGCTGATGCTCACCTCGAACGAGGACCCGAGCATCGACGAGAACGCTGGTGTCCTCCACATCATCCCGCAAGGTGGCGGCGTCCCGACGCCGGCGCTCAAGAACCTCGTGCTCCAGCAGGTCACCGAGGTCTACCCCTGCACGCTGACCTTCCAGGTGAGCGTGCTCGACCCGGTCTACCGCCGCCTCGACATCGCCGCACGGGTGTTTCTGCGCGGCGGCGTGTCCGCCACGGTCGTCCGAGCGCGGATCGAGCAGGCCCTGGTCGAGTACTTCCGCGCCACAGAGCCCGACGGCACGCCGAACCGCCGCGTCGACTTCGGCTTCAACGTCAAGGACGCCGAGGGCAACCCGGTCGGCGAGATCGCATGGTCCGACGTGTTCAACGTCGTTCGTGACACCGAGGGCGTGCGCAAGGTCGGTGACGCGCCGGGCGACCTGACCCTCAACGGGCTGCCGGCCGATGTGCGCCTGCGGGTCCAGGAGTTTCCAGTCCTCGGCTCCGTCACGCTCACCAACGGCGACACGGGAGGGCCGCTCTGATGCCGGTGCTCAACCCCAGCTTCGAGGACGCCGGGCTCCTGCCGGGCGAGGCCGAGCACTGGACGCTGGCGTCCGTGACGAGCCTCGAGTCAATCGCCGGGTTCGGCGCCGACCCCGAGCTCGCCTGGGAGGGCTTCGAGCGCTGGGTCGAGCTGTGGCTCGCGCTCGAGGACGTGCCCGTGGTCCGCGCCTTCTTCGACACCTCGCCAGAGGGCCTCGAGGACTTCGAGGAGGTCTGGGAGAACGACCTCTACCTCTGGGACCTGCCGCCCGCGCAGCAGCTGCCGGCGAGCTTCGGGCCCGACGACGTCGAGGACTGCGAGGGCGGCTGGGCCAACGACAGCTACGCGACGTCGTGGGCCGAGGTCGCGGGCGTGGTGGGGGTGTTCGACGGCGAGCCGCGTGAGGACTTTGAGGACCAGTGGAGCGGGAACCAGGCCTTCGCCTGGACCTGGGGCGCGGTGACCAGCGCGGCGGCGCTCTTCGACGCGGGAGCCCAGGCCCGCGAGGACTTCGAGAACGACTGGGACCCCGCCACCACGATCTGAAGGAGAACACGCCATGGCATCAACAGACTGGACCTTCCTCAACGACGGGCTCGACATCGCCACGGTGGACCGGGGCGTGACGGCCGGCGTCGCGCGCCCGCCGGGCGGCGGCAGCTTCCTCTACGCCTTCAACTCGCTCGCCGCGGTCGAGGGCTGCGTGGCGCTCTTCGCGAACCTCGTCGACTTCGCGCCGATGGCCAAGGGCGG
>JARGGE010000010.1 GCA_029210865.1 Trueperaceae bacterium | reverse complement strand
CTGGACGGTCCAGCGCGCGAGCCGCTGCCCCAGCGTCGGTGGCGGGCGCACCAGCTCGGAGGCCGCCTCGAGGTCGCGGAGGACGCCCCGGACGACGGTCGCGCCGGGCGCGATCCGCAGCTCGCCGCCGGCGGCCACGAGGCGTCCCTCGACGCGCGCGGCGTCGCCGAGCGTCAGCTCGCCACCCAGGTGGAACACGTCGCCCGCGACCGTGCCGTCGAGCGCGAGCGTGCCCCCGAGCACGACGACGACCCCCGAGACGCGGGCCCCGGCGGGCAACGCGGCGCGCCCGCCCACGACGAGCACGTGGCCCTCGTCGAACCCCAGGCGCTGGTCGCCCTCGAGCGCCACGGCGCCGCGCAGCAGCCCCTGCGCGCCGCTTGCACCACCCCACGCGACGGCGAGGACCGCCACGAGGGCGACGCTCCGCCACCACCTCACGATGGCGCCCGCCCCTCACGGCCGCCGAAGATCAGGAGCAGCAGCATCGCCACGAAGCACGCGAGCGCGATCGCGTCGACCAGCCGCAGGTGGTCGGCGAGCGCCACGCCGCGGTCCTGCATCCCGATCGCGAGGCCGGTGCTCAGGAAGGTCGCCGTCCACCCGGACAGCGCTACCCCGATCGCCGCGTTCACGGGCACGCTCCGCGGCGTCGAGAGGTCGGCCCACACGGCGAAGTTCGCGACGGTGTATAGGCTCACCGCGACGGCGTAGAGGACGGGGACGCCCAGGGCGCCCACGGTCCGCCCCGACGACACGTCGACGAGGCCGTACGAGAAGTGCACGAGCGCGAAGATCCCGAACACCCAGAAGAAGACGTGCCGGGCCGGGAAGGCCCGGTACAGCACCCCGCCGATCAGGGCGGCGGCCAGATGGACGACCCCGATGGCGGCACGCGGCGTCAGCTCGGGCGACCGCCAGCTGCCCGCCACGAGCTCGGGCGTGTCGATGACGCGGAGGAAGCCAAGGCTGTCGACGAAGAAGATCGCGAACATGAGCACCACCAGCAGCACGAACGTCGCGTCGCGGCGCGGCCGGCCCTCCGCGTCGAGGCGCACGAACCGCCCGCGGCCGAAGGCGGGGTCGCGGTGCTGCCGCGCGAGCGCGGCCAGCCATCCCGGTCGCGCGAACGCGAACCATCCCAGCAGGGCGACGCCCGCCGGCAGCACCAGCGCCATCTGGCGGGCGAAGACCTCGATCGTCCACGCCTCCGGCCACAGGTTCGCAGCGAGGTACGCGAACCCGGTGATGAGCGCGGCCACCCAACCGCGATCGGCGACCGGCACCAGATCGACCGTCATCCCGAACGTGACCGGCACGCCCACACCCAGCGCGATCGCGGTCGCGGCGATCCACGCCCAGAGCTCCGGCTCGCTCCGGAGGTGGGGCGCCACCCAGGCCAAGGCGGCCTGCGCGGTCACCACGCCGAAGGCGAGGCGCACCTTCGCGACGAGGCTGGCGCCCCACGGCCGCCGCACCATCGCGATGCCGAACGCCACGGCGACCACGCTGGTCACCACGGCGAGCAACGACATGGCGGCGGCCACCCGGACCGCCTCGAGCCCCAGCACCCGCTCCCCGAGGTCCTTCAGGCCGAGTTGGACGAAGGTGAGGTTGTAGTAGTAGCCCACGCTCATCAGGCCCACGAAGGCGCCGACGCCGGCCACGGCGGTCCAGTCGCGAGCGGCGACGAGCGTGGCCACCGTGACCGGTCCCGGCCGTTCGACCGAGCCTCCGGCGCCGGTCGGGGGCGAAGGCGCCCCCCGCGCACCCCCCGCGTTCACGCTTCGACGACGAGGGCCCCGCCGACCTCGACCCCGTGCGCTCGCAGATGCGCCCCGGCCGACGGCTCGAGGCGGTCCGGAAGCGCCACCCGGAACAGCCCTCCGTGACCGACGCACACGACGTGGGCGTCGGCGGTGTGGCGAGCCGGGAGCGCGGCGAGGAAGGCGTCGAGGCGACCGCGCACCTCGGCGAGCCGCTCGCCCCCTTCGGGGTGGACCTCGCTGTCGGGATCGGCGAGCCAGGCGTCGCGCACGACGGCGTAGACGCGGTGCGCCTCGTGGTCGCTGCGCCCCTCGTAGACGCCCATGTCGAACTCGCGCAGCGCCGGCTCGACCGCCAGCGGCACCGCGAGCGCGTGCGCGACCACGATGCCGGTCTCGATCGCACGCAGGAGCGGGCTCACGTACACGAAGGACACGCCGCGCCCGGTCAGGGCCTCGGCGAGCTCGCGCGCCTGCCGGCGTCCGGACGGGGTGAGCGGGTGCGACAGGCCGCGGTTGGCGACGACGCGACCGAGGTTGGCCTCGCTCTCCCCATGCCGCGCGAAGGTGATCCTCATCGTGCCTCCGATCCCCGACCCCGGCCCGCCTCGACGGCGACGGCCCGGTGTAGGGCCGCCGGCGGGGTCCGATCCATCCGGTCAGCCTAGCGCGACCTTCCGGGCACCCTGCCGGGGCGCCGGACCCCGCCGAGCCGCACGTGGGCGTATGGACGCGGCGCTCGCGCTACGCTCACCGAGACCCTCGAGGAGGACCACATGGCCACGACCGTCGCCGACCCCGGCCGCCTGATCGTCCTGAACAAGGACGAGCACACCGTCACCTTCCTGAACTGCGCCACCGGCGAGGCGCTCGCCACCCTGGCGGTCGACCGCGATCCGCACGAGGTCGCCATCACGCCCGACGGCCGCACCGCCTACGTGGTCAGCTCGGTCGGCGCCACCGTCGCCGTGGTCGACACCGCGAGCATGACCGTCCGCACCTCCTTCGGCCACCCCGAGTTCGCCTTCCCGCACCACGTCGATTTCGATGCCGACGGCCACCTGTGGCTGGCCTCGACGCTCGCGAACAAGGTCTTCGTGTTCTCGGTGCCCGACCACGCGTGCCTCGCCGTGATCCCCACGGGCCAGCAGGCGAGCCACATGCTGGCCTTCACGCCCGATCGGCGCCACGTCTACGTCCCCAACATCCGTTCGAACTCGCTGACGCCGATCGACGTCGCGACCCGCCGGGTGGAGGGCCGCGTGCTGACGGGTAAGGGCCCCGAGGGCGTCGCCGTCCACCCGAGCGGCGCCTTCCTCTACGTGGCGGCGCAACACGAGGACCAGGTGCAGGTGATCTCCACGCGCACCCACGAACTGATCGCGCGCGAGGCCGTGGGCTCGATGCCCGTGCGCATGGCGTTCAGCCCGGACGGCCGCTACGCCTTCGTCCCCAACCGGTACTCCAAGGACCTCTCGGTGATCGCCACCGACCGCCACCGCGAGGTCAAGCGCATCCCCATCGGGATCTGGCCCGGCGGGGTGGTGTTCGAGCCCACCGGCCGCTACGCCTACGTGGCGAACAACAAGACCAACGACGTCTCGGTGATCGACGTCGAGGCGCTCTGGGAGGTGGCCCGGTACCGGGTCGGGATCCACCCGGACGGCATCGGCTACCTGCCCGCGAGCTGACGCGCGGGGCCGGCGGCGCGTCGACGCCGGCGTGCGATGCTCGGATCCATGATCCCGAAGACCATCATCGAGCCCTTCCGCATCCACTCGGTCGAGCCGCTGCGGATGACCACCGAAGCCGAGCGCCGCGCGGCCCTCGAGGCCGCCGGCCACAACCTCTTCGCGCTGCGCAGCCAGGACGTGCTCATCGACCTGCTCACCGACTCCGGCACCGGCGCCATGTCGAGCGAGCAGTGGGCCGGGATCCAGCGGGGCGACGAGGCCTACGCCGGCTCGCCCTCCTGGTTCCGCTTCGAGGCGGCGGTGCAGCGGCTCTTCCCCATGCCGCACGTGATCCCGACCCACCAAGGACGCGCGGCCGAGAAGATCCTGATGGCGGCGGTGGGCGGGCCGGGCAAGGTGGTGCCCAACAACACCCACTTCGACACCACCCGCGCCAACGTCGAGGCGACCGGTGCCGAAGCGATCGACTTCGTGATCCCGGAGGGCCTCGACCCGGCGCTCGAGCACCCGTTCAAGGGGAACATGGACCTGGAGCGCCTCGAGGCCTTCCTGCGCGAGCGCGCGGACGACGTCCCGCTCGTCTTCGTCACCATCACGAACAACTCGGGCGGCGGCCAACCGGTGTCGCTCGAGAACCTGCGCGGCGTCCGGGCGATCTGCGACCGCTACGGCAAGCCGCTCTTCCTCGACGCCTGCCGCTTCGCCGAGAACGCCTGGTTCGTGCGGGAGCGCGAGCCGGGCCAGCAGGACCGCGACGTCGCCGACATCGTGCGCGACTTCGCCGCGCTCGCCGACGGTATGACCATGAGCGCCAAGAAGGACGGGCTCGCCAACATCGGCGGTTGGCTGGCGCTGCGCGACGACGCGCTGGCCGCGACGTGCCGCAACCTGCTCATCCTCACCGAGGGCTTCCCCACGTACGGCGGGCTCGCCGGCCGCGACCTGGAGGCGATCGCGCAGGGGCTCGAGGAGGTCGTGCACCACGACTACCTGCGCTACCGCATCCGCTCCACCGGCTACCTGGGCGACGGCCTAACGCGCGCCGGCATCCCGATCGTGCGGCCGGTGGGCGGGCACGCGGTCTACCTCGACGCCCGGGCGCTGCTGCCGCACGTGCCGCCGCTCGAGTACCCGGGGCAGGCGCTGGCGGCGGCGCTGTACGTGGCCGGTGGCATCCGCAGCTGCGAGATCGGCACCGTGATGTTCGGGCGCCGCCCAGATGGCAGCGAGCGGCCGGCGGCGCTCGACCTGGTGCGGCTCGCGATCCCGCGCCGCACGTACACCCAAAGCCACGTCGACTACGTGGTCGAGATCTGCGCCGAGGTCGCTGCCCGCGCGAGCGAGCTGCGCGGGTACCGGATCGTCGACGAGCCACCGGCGCTGCGCCACTTCACGGCGCGCTTCGAACCGCTGCCGGCCTAGCGCCCGACGGTGTAGCCCTCGCCCTCGGGTTCGCTCAGGTCGATGGTGACCGTGCGGCCCCCGAACCCATGAACGTTGCACCGAGCACGCACCAGGACGACCGTGACGCCCTCGGGCACCACCACGCCGTCGAGGCTGCGGGTGAAGGGCTGCTCGGTCTCGTGGGGGTGGAGGAGCTCGCGGGTCGCCAGGACCGCATCGGTCCGCGGGTCGACGACCTCCCACGCGTCGGCGTAGTGGTCCCAGCCGGCGTCGTCATGACGAACGGTGACGGCGAAGGCGTAGGTCCCGTCCGCACGCGCGGTCACGTCGACCCAGGTCACCTGGGCGAACTCGAGCGACGGGTCGTGGTCGAGGTCGTGGTCCGAGGCCGAGACGGGCACGGCCACGAGCGCGAGGAACAGGACGAGCAGGACGGAACGCTTCATGGGGCGACCTTAGCGCACGGTCCATGACCGGCGCGTCGCCGCGGGCGACGTCCCGGCTCAGTGGAGGCGATCGAGCCGGTTCGTCAAGGTGCCGTTCAGGTACGCGTGTACGGCATCGGCGATCTCGATCGCGTCCGCGACGAACACCTCGATGCCGGCGGCCTGCAGCGCGGCGTACGCCCCCTGCCCCATGCCGCGGGCGAGCACGACCTTCACGTCCGGGATGGGCACCACCATGGCCGCGTGGCGGTCGGCGGCGCCGGGTCCCGTGCCGTGGCCGACCGTACGACCGGTACCGGGCTCGTGCTCGTGGTCGTGCTCGTGGTCGTGCTCGTCGTCGTGATGGTGGCCACCATGCTCGCCGAACGTGTGGTGGCCGGCCTTCTCGCGCAGCTCCTCGGCGACGATCCGGCCGTCCTCGATCGTGTACACGAGGTAGGAGCGCCCCCGACCGAAGTGCGCGCTGAGGGTGCGGCCGTCGTCGGTCACGGCGGCGATCTTGAGCGGTCCGGTGGCGTCCATGTCTGGTTAGACCACACCAGGCCCGGTACGCGTGCCCCGTCGAGGGACGCGGGCGCGACACGACGGAGCGCGGCGGGGCGCCCCGCCCGGCGAGCGACAGGGCGCCCCGCCCACCCACCGATGGCGGGTAGAGTCCCGCATGGACCCCCGCCACGCGCACCCGACCAGCGGCCCGACGACGTTCGTCGACGTCGACGGCGTGATCCTGCACGCGCGCGTCGACGAGCCCACACCTCCAAGCGCTCCCGGGTCGCCGGCGCTGGTGTTCGTCCACTCGCTGGGCACCGAGCTGCGCATCTGGGACGACGTGGTCGCGCGGCTGCCGGCGAACCGGCGCGTGCGCGTCGACCTGCGCGGCCACGGGCTCTCGGACGCACCCCCCGGCGACTACGCGCTCGCGACCTTGGCCTCGGACGTCCTGCGCGTGCTCGATCGGCTCGGCGTCACGGAGGCCGTGTGGGTCGGGGTGTCGATCGGGGGCCAGGTCGCGTTGCAGGCGGCGCTCGACGCACCGGAGCGGGTGGCGGGCCTCGTGCTGCTCGACACCGCGGCCCGCATCGGCGACCGAGAGGCCTGGGAGGCGCGGCGGGCCGAGGTGCGCGCGGAGGGCCTCGCCGCCTCGGCGGACGCGGTGGTCGGACGCTGGTTCGCGCCCGCGAGCCGTGACCCCCTGGCCTTCCGCGGCTACCGCAACCTACTCCTCCGCACGCCGGCCGCCGGCTACCTCGGGGCGTGCGCCGCCCTCCGCAACGCCGACCTCCGCGACCGGACGGCCGGCATCGCCGCACCAGCCCTGGTCCTGTGCGGCAGCGAGGACGCGGCCACCCCGCCAGCGCTGGTGCGCGGTCTGGCGGACGCGCTCCCCGACGCCCGCTACGTCGAGATCGCCGGGGCCGGGCACCTGCCCAGCCTCGACCGACCCGACGAGGTGGCGGCGCACGTCGCCGCCTTCCTGCGCCGCCTCGCCGCGCGCTGACGCCCCCTCAGGGACCGACGAGCGCCAGGGCGACGAGCGTCTGGCCCAGGTAATAGGTCGGCAGACCGATCGCCTTGTTGACGAACCCCTTGGTCGCGAAGCGCTCGCGGGCGACGGCGAGGTCCGAGCCCGCCACCAGCAGCGCCCCGACCACGAGCGCCGGCGCGCGGTGCGCGGCCCCCGTGGCGAGGGCCAAAGCGACCATCGTCCCCAAGACCAGCGCGTACGCGGCCACCGGCGCGCGCATCGCCTCGGGCAGGCGCCCGCGCCACGCGCGCCAGCCGAGCCCGAGCGCGAGGGCGACCCCACCGCCGGCCGCGACGAGCAGCACCGCCGCCACGCCCCGGGCCGCGAAGGCGACCGCGAAGGTCGCGTGGGCGAGCAAGAAGAGCGCGAGCCCGCCCAAGAAGCCACCCCGGGAGCGCACCGCGAGCGCGACGTCGCCGGCCGCGGAGAACGCCAGCGCCACCAGCGCCCAGCGCGTCCAGCCCTCGGCGGCCGCGCCCACCGCCAGCGCCGTGACCAGGAACCCGAGCGACGCGACGCCCTTCGCGGCGCCGTACGCCCACGGGCGCCCCTGCCGCACCGCGACGAGCGCACCGGCGACCCCGAAGGCCGTCAGTGCGGGACCGACGAAGGCCGCGACGCCGCTCACTCGCTCGCGGCGAGCGCGAAGGGCACCCGGTCGTAGTTCGTCAGCTCGACGAAGCCGACCCCGGCGTGGCTGCCGGTCACCGCGACCGCGCCCTCCCAGTAGACGATCGTCGTGGTGGCGCGCGTGTCCATCTCCTGCTCCAAGATGCGAGGCGCCACGCGCACGTCGACGCCGTGGGCGGGGACCCGCACGCGCCACCCCGCCGGGTACGTGGCGCCGGTGTCCGGGCTCGTCCAGCTCGCCCCGGTCGGCTCGATCGTGAAGTCCTCGGCCGCGAGGCCGAGCGTGCGCCCGTCCGCCGTCACGTAGCTGCCCGCCGCCGCCGCGTACCCGCCGGTGGCGTCGCGGATCAGGTAGAGCATCACGTCGGCCCCGTCGTCGAGCTGCAGCGCGAACCAGTCCCAGCCGACGAAGGCGTCGACGCGGACGTCGCCCCACTGATGGTCGAACCAGGCCTGGCCGACCACGGCCTCGGGCGCGCAGGCGGCCGGGACCGCGCAGCGCCCGCGCACCTCGCCGCGGACGTCCATGCGCGTGTGGGACACGTAGTAGCTGACGCCGCCGGGGCCCATCGACTGGATGCCAGGCGGGTCGCCGTGGAGCGAGGACGGCTTGGCGGGCGTGAGCACGAGGTCGAAGGCGTAGCCGTCGACGGTGAAGGCGAGCGCGTGGCTCACGCCATCGGCGGCGGAGGTGGCGCGCCAGTCGCCGACGAAGACGTCGAGCCGCTCGGTCGACGCCCCGCCCTCGTAGTAGGCGTCGAAGCGCTGCGCCATGCCATGCCGCCCGGCGCCCAGGTCGGCGGCCACCGCGTGGCCGACGATGCCCTTCTCCAGAAGGAGGTTCGAGGGGATCCCCAGGAGCCGCAGTTGCGGCGGCGCGTACGCCTCGAAGAAGGTGAGCTGGAAGGCGAGGTCGCGGCCGTCGGCGGTCTCGAGGTGGCCAACCCAGTACCACCACTCGATCGGGGCGGCGTGGGCGGCGTCGTCGCGGGGCAGCTCGACCGGGGCGACCGGGTAGGGCTGATCGTAGACGCTGGGGACACCGCCAGCGAGCAGGACGGCGGTCAGGAACGGGAGGACGATCCGGTGCATGCGCGCAGCCTAGCGCTCGGGCGGTCGCACGTCCGTGGGCGGGCACGGATCGCGCCGGACCGACGTCCCCGTCAACCTCCGGTGCGGGCGGGCGCGCGCCAGGCGAAGGCCGGATCGAGCGGGCCGAAGGGATGGCGCCCGAGCCCCTCGAGCGGCGCCCCGCCCTGCCAGCGCCAGGCGAGGAAGGCGAGGAGCGTCGCCCAGTCCTGCTCGGTGTGCGCGTGGTCCCCCGGCCGGACGTGGAAGGCGAGCGCGTCGCCGTGCCCGAGGAAGCGGTAGACCTCCCCCGCCGCCCAGGCCGCCTGCACCATCCCCTCGGGGTTCGACCAGCGGTCCGCGGCGGCGTAGGTCAGCAGGAGCGGTCGCGGCGCGATCGCGGCGAGCAGGCAGTGCTGGTCGAAGGGCAGCGCCTCCTCGCGACCGGCGAAACCGGGGAGCTGGGGGCCGAACCACGTGGGGAAGCGCTCGACGAGCGCCGCGAGCGTCTCGCTGCCGGCGCCCACGTGACGGAAGGTAGCCGCGCCCCCCGCGCCCGAGGCGTGGTCGTGGACCAGCGCGATGCGCTCGTCGGTGGCGCCGGCGAGGAGCGCCGCCTTGCCGCCCCGCGAGAACCCGGTCACCGCCAGGCGCTCGGCGTCGATCTCGGGCAGCCCCCGGACCAGGTCGACCGCCCGGTGGAATCCCCACGCCCAGGCAGCGATCGCGCCGAAGCTGGCCGCCGGGACCGCACCGAACAGCCCCCCGCGCGGCTCCGACCCCGCCTGGGGCGGGCCGGCGACGTCCGCGGCCAGCTCGGTGCGGTCGAACCAGACGAGCGCCACCCCCTGGTCGACGACACGCCGGGCCACGGCGTGGGTGAGGTTCCACCAACCGCCGTCGCCGTAGAGGACCGCCGGCACCGGCACCTCGGCGTCCGGCCGCAGCACCCGCACGACGAGGGCCACCGAGGACGCGCCGACGGCGGCCGTCACGCGGTGGTTGGTGAGCCAGGGCGCCCCGCGGATCGCGCGCACGCGGCTCTCGCCGAGCGTCTCGACCTCGAGGTCGCGGGGCGCCGGCGGCAACCCGCCGTACGCGACGTCGGCGACCACGGTCCGCCAGGCCCGCGCGCGCTCGGGCCAATCGGCCGGCATCGCCACGCGGCGTCCGTCGGGGCCCACGAAGGGGTCGGGCAGGGCGCGGGTCCGCTGGCCGGACGCGCCGGCAGCGGGAGGAGCATCGGCAGGGGTCACGCCGTCATCCTCGCACCCGCCGTCCGACCCCGCAGCCACGGGCTCAGCGCCCCTCGAGCTCGTCGATCAGCTCCTTCATCCGCTCGATCTCGGTCCGCTGGGCCTCGATGATCTGGTCGGCCAGGGCGCGCACCCGCGGGTCCTCGATGCGGGCCCGTTCGCTCGTGAGGAGCGCGATCGAATGGTGGGGGATCATCGCCCGCATGTACGAGACGTCGTCCACGGTCGCCTGGCTGCGGACCAGCCAAAGCGACGCCGCGAACACCGCGACGCTGCCGACGTAGATGGCCAGGTTGAGTCCGCGCCGCTCGTACATCGAGCGCATGAAGGTCAGCATGACGAGCGCCATCGCGGCGCCCATGACGAGCGCCATGTAGGCGCGCGTCTCGCTGAAGGTCACGTGGTCGAGCTCGTACGTGTGGAGGTACATCAACCCGAACATGACGAGGGTGGACGTCGCGATCATGGCGGCGAAGCGAAGGTACGGACGCATGGTCGTCTCCTTCCTCGAGAAGCGCGCGGCGCGGGCCTGCCCCGCGGCGGATCGCGCGGTGAAGCGCTCAGGGCGACTCGGGGGCAGCCGCCGGCACCCGCAGGGTCGCGCCACCGAAGCGCCGCAGCAGCCAAGCGACGAACAGCCACGTGAGCCCGGCGGTGGCGAGCGGGACGATCGGGCTGACGACGACGAGCGCGACGAAACCGTTGGTCACGTTGGCCCACGCGTGCAGGAGCACGTTCAGCGCGACGCTGCCGGTCGAGTTCGCGACCCAGGCGTGCACGAAGCCCATCGCGACGATGCTCATCGCGAAGCCCGCGAGGGTCAGAGGGATCATGGCGAGCGGCAGGTCGCGGTACAGGTAGAGCACGAACGGCAGATACCAGGCCGCCCAGACGAACCCGAGGATCCAGTTGGCGCGCTCCGCGGTGTAGGTGCGCTGCAGCAGCGGGAGCGCGAACCCGCGCCAGCCGGGCTCCTCGAGCCCGCTCGTCGCCAGCTGCGCGGCGAACCAGCTTAGCAGGAGCGGCCAGGCCGGGAGGCCCGACCAGGTCGGCGCGCCACCGCCGGTCAGCACCGCGAGCGCCACCACGGCCAGGGCCAACGCGACCGGCGCGCCGAAGACGAAAGCGTACCAGCGCGCCGCCACGTCGAAGCGCAGGAGCGACCGCGCCCAAGCGGCGAGCGCCGGGCGCGGCTGCCGCGCCAGCACGACCAGCGCCGCGAGCCCCGGCCCGTAGACCGCGAGCTGGAAGGCGATCGCGACGACGAGATCGACCCCGGCGAGCCCCCGCCATACGCCGAAGCCCTGGTCGAGCGTCGGGAGCGGCAGGCCGGTCGCCGCCGAGCGCACCAGGCCGGGCAGCCAGAGCGCCCAGGTCCAGCCGAAGGCGAGCGCCAGGAAGGCGATCAGGCGACGGCGATCGTCGGCGGGCAGGCGGGTGGGGCGCGGGTCGGTCGGCGTCGGCAAGGGCGATCACATCCCCTCTCGGGTCGCGGACACCACCGGACGGCGGGGTCCGCACCCTTCAGGGTAATGCCCACCGAGCGCCCGCGGGCGGGATGCGCCCGCGGGCGGGACGCACCCGCCGGGCCCACGGCGTACCGGCCGGACCCGGTGCGGCTCGACCGTCTACTGGACGCCGAAGCCGACCAGGAACGAGGCCTCGGACGCGAAGCCGCCACAGCCACCGTCGACGAAGACGGGGGCGATGCCCACCGGCACGCCGCCGTCGGCCGGTCCCAAGGTGACGAACGAGGGAAGCGCGAAGTTGGTGGTCGGCGTCGCGATGCAGTCGGTCCCGGTCGGCGCGCCGACGGTCGCGTTCAGCAGGTCGTCGTTGTCGGTGCTGTACGGGAGGCCGATCGGCAGGTCGCCGGTGCTGGTGAAGCTGAGGGTCCAGCCGGCCGGCGTGCTGTCGCCCAGCACGATGACGTTCGGGCTCGCGAAGGCCACGGAAGCGCCGGTGACCTCGAACGGATCATCCTCGCCGCTCATGATTGCCATCTCCCAGTAGGGCTCGGGGTCGCCGGCCGGCGGGTCGTCGCCGCCGGGGTCCCCGCCGCCGGGCGCGGCGCCGGTGCCGCAGGCGGTCAGGGTCGCGACGAGCGCGACACGAGCAGGTGGAGCACGAGCCGATCGGGTGCGAGCGTACGCATGGACGCCTCCTTCGCGCGGAGGCGGGGGCCTCCGGCGATCGAAGGCGCACCTTAGCGGCGCCTGGGTTAAGCGACCGTGAACGCCTCCAGCGCCGCGTTGAAGGTCGCGCTCGGCCGCATCGCCGCGCGGGCCAGCCCCTCGTCGGGGTGGTAGTACCCGCCGAGGTCGACGGGCCCGCCCTGCGCGGCGAGCAGCTCGTGGGTGATGCGCTCCTCGTGCGTCGCCAAGGCGTTCGCGAGCGCCGAGAAGCGCGCCGCGAGCCCCTCGTCCTCGCGCTGCGCCGCCATCTCCTCGGCCCAGTACCGCGCGAGGTAGTAGTGGCTGCCGCGGTTGTCGATCTCGCCGACGCGCCGCGACGGCGCCTTGTTCCCCTCGAGGAAGCGCGCGTTCGCGCGGTCGAGCGCGTCGGCCAAGACCTGCGCCGTCGGGTTGCCGGACGTGGTCGCCAGATGCTCGAGCGAGGCGACGAGCGCCAGGAACTCACCGAGCGAGTCCCAGCGCAGGTGGCCCTCCTCGACGAACTGCTGCACGTGCTTGGGGGCGGAGCCACCGGCACCGGTCTCGAAGAGGCCGCCGCCGTGCATGAGCGGCACGATCGAGAGCATCTTGGCGCTGGTGCCGACCTCGAGGATCGGGAAGAGGTCGGTCAGGTAGTCGCGGAGCACGTTCCCCGTCACCGAGATCGTGTCCAGACCCGCCCGCAGGCGCTCGCACGCCAGCTTGGTCGCGGCCACCGGGTCCAGCACCCGCAGGTCCAGCCCGTCGGTCTCGTGCTCGCCCAGGTACCGCTCGACCTTGGCGATCAGCTGAGCGTCGTGGGGGCGGTCCGCGTCGAGCCAGAAGACGGTCGGCACGCTGGCCGCGCGGGCGCGGCGGACGGCGAGCTTCACCCAGTCGCGGACGGCGGCGTCCGTGACCGTGGACGCGCGGAAGACGTCGCCGGCCTCGACGGCGCGCTCGAGCAGGGTGGTGCCGGCCGCCGAGACCACGCGCACGGTGCCCGCGGCGGGCACCACGAAGGTCTTGTCGTGCGAGCCGTACTCCTCGGCCTTCTGCGCCATCAGGCCGACGTTGGGCACGCTGCCCATGGTGCGCGGATCGAACGCACCGTGCGCCTTGCAGTCGTCGATGACCGCCTGGTACACGCCGGCGTAGCTCGAGTCGGGGATGACGAACTTGGTGTCGTGCAGCCGCCCGTCGGGTCCCCACATCTTGCCCGAGGTGCGGATGGCGGCCGGCATCGACGCGTCGACGATGACGTCGCTCGGCACGTGCAGGTTGGTGATGCCCTTGTCGGAATCGACCATCGCCAGCTTCGGGCGGGCCGCGAAGGCGGCCTCGAGGTCGACCTCCACCGCATGCCGCTGCTCGGCCGGCAGTTCGGCGAGCTTGCCCAGCAGCGCGGCCAGGCCGTCGTTCGCGTTCACGCCCAGCGCGGCGAAGGCCTCGGCGTGCTTGGCGAAGACGTCGGCGAAGAAGACCTCGACGGCGTGCCCGAAGAAGACGGGGTCGGACACCTTCATCATCGTCGCCTTGAGGTGGATCGAGAACAGCACCCCCAGGCGCTGCGCGTCCGCGATCTGGTCGGCGAGGAAGGCGCGCAGGGCACGGCGGCTCATGAAGGTCGCGTCGACCACCTCGCCGAGCTCGAGCGCGACGACCTCCTTCAGGACGGTGATCGACCCGTCGGCCGCGACGAGCTCGATGCGCGCCGGGCCGACGTCGGCCCCACCGACGGTGCAGGCGACCTCGTTCGCGCGTAGGTCGCCGCCGTCCATGGTCGCGACGTGCGAGGCCGAATCGGGGCTCCATGCCCCCATCGAGTGGGGGTGCCGGCGCGCGAACGCCTTGACGGACGCCGGCGCCCGCCGGTCGGAGTTGCCCTCGCGCAGCACCGGGTTCACCGCGCTCCCCTTGACGCGATCGTAGCGCTCGCGGACGAAGCGCTCGGTCGCGTCGACGGGGTCGTCGGGGTAGTCGGGCAGCGCGTACCCCTGCTCCTGAAGCTCGCGGATGGCGGCCTTGAGCTGGGGGACGGAGGCGCTGACGTTCGGCAGCTTGATGATGTTGGCCTCGGGGCTCTTGGCGAGCTCGCCGAGGTACGCCAGGTCGTCCTCGACGCGCTGCTCGGGGGTCAGCGCCTCGGGGAAGGTCGCGAGGATGCGTCCGGCCAGCGAGATGTCGCGCACCTCGACGGCGACGCCGGCCGCGTGGGTGAACGCGGCGACGACCGGCAGCAGCGAGTAGGTCGCCAGCGCCGGGGCCTCGTCGACCTTCGTGTAGATGATCTTGGCGGTGGTGGGGTGCTCCATGATGCGCAGGCTCCTCGCTCGCGGCGACCCCCGGTCGGGGTCGCGGCGGCGCCGGTGGCGCGCGGTCGCTCCGCACGCTCCAGACCGACGTCCGTGTCTCACCCAAGCGTACGCCAGCGACGGCGTGGTGGGGCGTGTCGGTCAGCGCGCGCCGTCGTCCAAGGCGACGACCTCGCGCCACAACGTCAAGCCCTCGGGCACCAGCCGCTGCCGAGCCCGGGGGGCGACCGGTGACCCCCACCCGGCCTCGTCGATGCGGCCGGCATCGGTGTCGACGACGATCCGCCACGTCCCGCCGGAGGGCGCCGGCGGCATGGTCACCGCGCCGCCGCGCGCACCGTGGAACCAGACCAGGAAGGTGCCGCCGCGCCGCGGGGTGCCGTCGGCCTCGAGTTCCTCGAGGGCGGCGCCGTCGAGCACCATCGCGAAGGTGGCGTCGTCGTCGTGCCAGTCCGCCACCTCCATCGGGCGCCCGTCGCGCTGCCACCACGAGACGTCGCGGCGGCCGTCCGGGCGCTCGGCCCCGCTGAGGAAGGAGCGCCGCCGGAACACCGGATGCGCGCGCCGGAAGGCCACCAGGGCCTGCGCGAAGGCGAGGAACGCCTCCCCGTCGGCATCGAGCGTCCAGTCGTACCAACTGATCTCGTTGTCCTGGCAGTAGGCGTTGTTGTTGCCCTGCTGGGTGCGCGACAGCTCGTCGCCACCCAGCAGCATCGGCACCCCCTGCGACAGCAGCAGCGTAGCGAGGAGGCCCCGCTTGCGCACCGCCCGGCGCCGCAGCACCGACGGCACCTCGGTCGGCCCCTCGGCCCCGCCGTTGCTCGAGAGGTCGTGGTCCGCGCCGTCGCGGTTCCCCTCGCCGTTCGCGTGGTTGTGCTTGCGGGCGTAGCTGACCAGGTCGTGCAGCGTGAAGCCGTCGTGGGCGGTGACGAAGTTGACCGAGGCCCAGGGGCGTCGCCCCTGGCGGCCGTAGAGGTCGGACGACCCGGTCAGCCGCGTCGCCAGCTCGGCCGCGCGGTGCGGGTCGCCGCGCCAGTAGCCGCGGACGACGTCGCGGTAACGGCCGTTCCACTCGAGCCAGTGCCAGGGGAAGTTGCCTACCTGGTACCCGCCCGGTCCCACGTCCCAGGGCTCGGCGATCAGCTTCACCCGCGAGAGCACGGGGTCCTGCTGGATCACCTTGAAGAAGCCCGACAGCATGTCGACGTCGTAGAGCTCGCGCGCGAGGGCCGCCGCGAGGTCGAAGCGGAACCCGTCGACGCCCATCTCGGTGACCCAGTAGCGCAGGCTGTCGGTGATCAACTGCAGCACGTACGGGTTGCCCGGGTCGAGGGTGTTGCCGGTGCCCGTGTAGTCGATGTGGAAGCGCCGATCGTTCGGCGACAGCTTGTAGTAGGCGCGGTTGTCGATCCCGCGGAACGAGAGCGTGGGCCCGCGGTGGTCGCCCTCGCCCGTGTGGTTGTAGACGACGTCGACGAGCACCTCGAAGCCGGCGCGGTGCAGCTCGCGCACCATCGTCTTGAAGTCGACGACGCTGGTGACCGGGCCGTTGCTCGAGTAGCGCGGCTCCGGAGCGAAGTAGCCGAGCGGGTGGTAGCCCCAGTAGTTCGACAGGCCGAGGTCGAGCAGGCGCGGCTCGTCGACCACCGGCGTCACTGGCAGGAGCGACACCGTCGTCACGCCCAGACCCCGCAGGTGCTCGAGGACCCGGGGTTCGACCAGGCCCAGGAAGGTCCCGCGGAGCTCCTCGGGCACGTCGGGGTGCCGCATGGTCAGGCCCCGCACGTGGGTCTCGTAGACGACCGTGTTCTCCCACGGCACGGTGGGGGCGCGGACCCCCTGCCAGTCGAAGGCGTCGTCGATCACCGCACCGAGCGGTGCGTAGGCCGCGCTGTCGCGCTCGTCGCGGACCTCGCCCTGCGGCTCCACCTTCGAGCCTGCCAGGCTGGGGTGCCAGCGGTACGGGCGCCCGATCGCCTTGGCGTACGGGTCGAGCAACACCTTGTGCGGGTTGAAGCGGTGGCCCTCGTGCGGCGCCCACGGGCCGTGGACCCGGAGGCCGTAGCGGTGGCCGACCCCGATCCCTGGGACGTACCCGTGCCACACGGGTCCGGTGCGCTCCGGGAGCGCGAGCGTCGCGGACGGCTCGGGGTCGTAGGCGGTGTCGAAGAGCACGACCTCGACCGCGTGGGCGTGCTCGGCGTAGACCGCGAAGTGCACGCCGTGGCCGTCCCAGGTGGCGCCGAGCGGGAAGGGGCGACCGGGCCAGATGGCGGCACGGACAGGGTCGCCGGTGGTCGTCAAAGGTCCCAGAAGCGCAGGTCGCCCGGGCGGAACGCCGGGTCGACGCGGGCCGCGAAGGCCTCGAGCCCGTCGCGATCGGGCGGGGTGAGGAAGTAGCGGAAGTTCGCCAGGTAGCGCAGGACGACCGCCTCCGAGAGCCCGCGCGCGGCCGCTTCGGCGCGCGCGACGTCGGCGAGGTGGCCGAGGCCGCGTTCGCGCGCGGCGCGCAGCTCCGCGACCAGGCGCGGCGACGGCGGACGCGCCGCGTCCGACGACCACACCGCGAAGGTGAAGGGCAGCTTGGTGCGCTGGTACCAGGCCTCGCCCAGGTCGGTGGCGAAGGGCACCGCGCCGCCGATCGGCCGCCGGGCGACCGACTCCTCGAGCGCCGCGTCGCCGATGAGCAGCGCACCGTCGAAGGCGCCGAGCATGGCGTCGAGGTCGGACGGGGCCGGCTCGAACGCGACGTCGAGGCCGTCGCCCTCGAACAGGGTGCGCAGCAGCGCCACGCTGGTCGCCGACTCGGTGGTCACCGCGACGCGCCCGCCGGCGAGCTCGCGCCAGGGCCGATGGTGGAAGAGGGTGACGCTGTGCACGGGGCCGAGCGTCGCGATCGAGAAGTCGGGCAGCGCCACCAGCCGATCGCGGTGGCGCACGAACTCGACGCTCGAGACGAGCGTCAGGTCGAGGTCGCCGGTCAGCAGGCGGGCGTTCAGGTCGGTGGGGACGCCATGGTAGAAGCGCGCGCCGGGCCAGGGCTCGAGCCCCCAGTGCAGCGGCGCGACGTTGGTGTACGCGACGATCCCGAGCCGCTCCCCGACGCTCGCAGGGGCCTCCGCACGGGCGTCGGCCGCCCCCGGGCGACTCAAGCGAACACCTTCAGCTCGTGGTACAGCGCGTCGCGGCGCACGGGCACGCGCCCCGCGCCCCGGATCAACGCCACCAGCTGCTCCTCGGTCATGCCCGCCTCGGTGACGGCCCCGGACGCGTGCGCGATCTTCTCGTCCTTGATCGTGCCGTCGACGTCCGAGACGCCCGCCGCGAGCGCCACCTGGGTGTGCTCCGGGGTGATCATGATCCAGTACCCCTTCACGTGGGGCACGTTGTCGAGGTACAGCCGCGCGATCGCCAGGTTGCGCAGGTCGTCGACGCCGGTCGTGTGCACCCGCTTGCCCTCGGCCTCGAGCTCCGCCGCGAGCGGGTTGTGCTCGGGCTGGTAGGCGAGCGGGATGAAGCTCATGAAGCCCCCCGTCTCGTCCTGCAGGCGGCGGAGCCGGTCCATGTGGTCGAGCCGGTCGTCGAGCGACTCCACGTGGCCGTAGAGCATCGTCGCGTTGGTGGGGATCTCGAGCTCGTGCGCGGTGCGGTGCACCTCGAGCCAGCCCTCGGCGGTGACCTTGGCGCGCGCGATGCGCCGGCGGACGTCCTCGGCGAAGATCTCGGCGCCGCCGCCGGGCATAGCCACCAGGCCCGCCTCCTTGAGCTGGCTCAGCACCTCGCGGTAGGTCAGGCGCGGGCGCGTGATCTTGGTGAAGTGGTGGATCTCGGCCGCGGTCCAGGCCTTGACCTGCACGCCAGGGTAGCGCTCCGTGAGGCCGCGCACCAGATCGAGGTAGTAGGCCCACGGGCGCTTGGGGTGGTGGCCCGAGGCGATGTGGATCTCGGTGAGGTCGGGGTGGACGTGCTGGTCGACGTAGGCCCAGACGTCCTCGAGGTCGTAGTCCCACACGCCGGCCTCGTCGAAGTGCTTCGCGAAGCCGCAGAAGGTGCAGCCGACGTAGCAGACGTTCGTCTGCGAGAGCCTGAGCGAGTGCACGAAGTACGCCTTGGCGCCCACCTTGCGCTCGCGCACGACGTCGGCGAGGCGCATCAGGGCGGGCAGGTCCGGGGTGCGGTAGAGCACACGCCCCTCGTCGAAGGTCAGTCGCTCGCCAGCGAGGACCTTGTCGGCGATCGGGCGCAGCTGGGGGTCGCGGACGCGCACGTCGTGGGCGTCGGCGGTCGCGTCGGACGGAGCGACGGCGGCGGGCCTGGCCATCGGCGTGGCGCTCATGCGTGCAGCGCCCGCCCGTCGACCGCGAGCGCGGCCTCCTTGAGCACCTCGGAGAGCGTCGGGTGCGCGTGCACCACCCGCGCGAGGTCCTCGCTCGAGGCGTGGAACGCCATGGCCGCGACCGCTTCGGCGATCAGGTCGCCGGCGTGCGGCCCGATCGCATGGACGCCGAGCACGCGGTCGGTCACCTCGTGCGCGAGCACCTTGACCTTGCCCTCGGTGCGCCCCATCGCGCGGGCGCGGCCGTTGGCCATGAAGGCGAAGGTGCCCTTGCGGTACGGGATCCCCTGCGCCTTCAGCTCCTCCTCGGTGCGGCCGACCGCGGCGATCTCGGGGTCGGTGTACACGACGCTCGGCACCATCCCGTAGTCGACGTGGCCGTGGCCGGTGGCCAGCAGCTCGGCGAGCGCGACCCCGTCCTCCTCGGCCTTGTGCGCGAGCATCGGCCCGTGGATGACGTCGCCGATCGCGTACACGCCCTCGAGGCTCGTCGCGAAGCGCTCGTCCACCACGATCCGGCCGCGCGCGTCCACCTGGACGCCGGCCTCCTCGAGCCCGAGCCCTTCCGTGTTCGGCACGCGGCCGGTCGCGACCAGCACGCGGTCGGCGACCACCGGCTCGCCCCCGTCGACGCGCACGGTGACGCGACCGTCGGCGACGTCCGCGCCGGTGACGGCGACGCCGGTCCGGATCGTCATCCCCTGCTTGGTGAAGAGCTTCTTCGCCTCCTTGGCGATCTCGTCGTCCATGCCCGGGAGGATGCGGTCGAGGTACTCCAGCACGGTCACCTGGGCCCCCAGGCGACGCCAGACGCTGCCGAGCTCGAGGCCGATCACGCCCGCGCCCACCACCACCAGGTGCTCCGGGACCTCGGGCCACGCCAGCGCCTCGGTGCTCGTGGCGACGCGGTCGCCGTCGAAGGCGACACCGCGCAGCGGCGCGACGCGGCTGCCGGTCGCCAGCACCACGTGCGTGGCGGTCAGCGTCCGGGCGCCGTCGGGGCCGTCCACCGCGACCTCGCCGGCGGCGACGAGGCGCCCGGTCCCGGTCACGCGCTCGACCTTGTGCTTCTTCATCAGGTACGCGACCCCGTCGGTGTTGCTCTTGACGACGGCGTCCTTGCGCGCGTGCATCTTGGCGAGGTCGAGCCCGACCTTCGCGACCGTGACGCCGTGGTCGGCGAGGTGCTCGCGCGCCTCGAGGTAGCGCTCGCTCGACTCGAGGAGCGCCTTGCTCGGGATGCACCCGACCCGCACGCACGTGCCGCCCAGCGCCTTCTCCTTCTCGACGATGGCGACGGTGAACCCCAACTGCGCGGCGCGGATCGCGGCGACGTAGCCGCCGGGCCCTGCACCGATGATGACGACGTCGAACTCGGCCATGGTGCCTCCGGCGGCATGCTACCGCGCACCTTCGCAGCGGCCGGTCGGCCCCCACCCACTTGGTCGTCCAGCATCCTGACGCCAGCGCCCCCATGCCGCATCCTGCGGACATGCCCCGAACCCGCTCCCTTCCGTTCCCGAGCTCGGCCTTGCGGCGCTGGGCGCTCCTCGCGTTCGCGCTCGGGGTCCTCGCGGTCGCCGTCGCCATGCTCGCGGCCCCGGCCGCGGCGCAGGGCGACGTCGACCCCCCCGGCGCGCAGGCCAGCGGCGACGGTGTGGTGCCCGGCCCCGGCGAGGCGGTGGCGTACTTCGCCGGCGGCTGCTTCTGGTGCACCGAAGCCGACTTCGAGAAGCTCGACGGCGTCCTCGACGTGCGCTCGGGCTACATGGGGGGCCACGTCGCCGCGCCCACGTACGAGCAGGTGGTGCGCGAGGACACCGGCCACCGCGAGGCGGTGGAGGTGCGCTACGACCCCGAGCGCGTGACCTACCAGCAGCTCCTCGACGCCTTCTGGCGGATGCACGACCCCAGCGACGCCGGCGGCTCGTTCGTCGACCGTGGCTTCAGCTACACGTCGGCGATCTTCACCGTGGACGGCGAGCAGCGCGCGCTCGCCACGGCCTCGCGCGAGGCGCTCGCCGCGTCGGGCAAGTTCGCGGCCCCCATCGCCACCGCGATCGAGGACGCCGGCCCGTTCTGGCTCGCCGAGAGCTACCACCAGGACTACTACGCGACGAACCCGACCCGGTACGGCTTCTACCGCTCCGCCTCGGGGCGCGATCGTTTCATCGAGCGCGTCTGGGCCGACGACGCGACCGTCTACGCGGCCGGCGCGGTCGAGCGCCCGGCCTGGTTCCGCGGCGTGCCGAGCGACGACGAGCTGCGCGCCTCGCTCGACGCGCTCACCTACCGCGTCGTCCGCGAGGATGCGACCGAGCGGGCCTTCAGCCACCCGTACGACGCGCTGTACGACCCCGGCATCTACGTCGACGTCATCAGCGGCGAGCCGCTCTTCTCGTCGCTCGACAAGTTCGACTCGGGCTCGGGCTGGCCGTCCTTCACCCGGCCGATCGACGACCGGCACGTCGCCACCCGCCCCGACCGGAGCCTGTTCGTCGTGCGCACCGAGGCGCGCAGCGTGCTCGCCGACGCCCACCTCGGCCACGTCTTCGACGATGGCCCCGCCCCCACCGGCCAGCGCTGGTGCATCAACGGCGTGGCGCTGCGCTTCGTGCCGCTCGCCGACATGGAAGCCGAGGGCTACGGCGACTACCTGGCGCCCTTCGAGGCCGCGGGTCTGCTCGACTGACGCGCGCGGGCGCCACCGCGCTCGCCCGCTTCGCCACGAGAACGCCCCCCGAGCTGGCAGCTCGGGGGGCGTCGTCGTCCGGGCGGTGGGACGTCAGATCTCAAGCAGCAGCCGCGCGGGCTCCTCGATCGCGTCCTTGATGCGCTTGAGGAAGGTGACCGCCTCGCGGCCGTCGACGATCCGGTGGTCGTAGCTGAGCGCCAGGTACATCATCGGCCGGATGACCACCTGGCCGCCGCGGGCGACCGGGCGCTCCTGGATCGTGTGCATCCCGAGGACGCCGCTCTGCGGCGGGTTGACGATCGGGGTCGACAGCAGGGAGCCGAAGACGCCGCCGTTCGAGATCGTGAAGGTGCCCCCTTGCAGCTCGTCGGGCGCGATCTTGTTGCCCTGCGCGCGCTTTCCGAAGTCCGCGATCGCCGCCTCGACCTCGGCGAAGGAGCGCCGCTCGGCGTGGCGCAGCACCGGCACCACGAGCCCCTTGGGGGTCGAGACCGCCACGCCGATGTCGTAGTAGTTCTTGTAGACGATGTCGGTGCCACGGATCTCGGCGTTGAGCTGCGGGATCTCGCGCAGCGCGTCGATCGCCGCCTTGACGAAGAAGCTCATGAAACCGAGGCGCACCCCGTAGCGCTTCTCGAAGGCGTCCTTGTGGGCGCTGCGCAGCGCCATGACGGCGCTCATGTCGACCTCGTTGAAGGTCGTGAGGAGCGCGGCGGTCTGCTGCGCCTGGACCAGCCGCTCCGCCACCTTGCGGCGCAGCGGCGACATCGGCACCGCCTCCTCCTCGCGCGCCCCGGCGGATGCGGTCGGGGCCGCCGCCGCGGCGGGCGTGGGCGCCGCGGGCTTCGCGGCCGCCGCGGGCTTCGTGGCCGTCGCTCCGGCGGCCACGGCGCGGGCGACGTCCTCCTTGAGGACGCGGCCGCCGGGTCCGGTCGCGGTCACGTCGGCGGCGCTCAGGCCGGCCTCGGCGAGCGCGCGCTGCGCGGCGGGCATGACCTTCGCCTCGCCGGCGTCGGCCTCCGCAACCTCGCCGCCGTCGGCCA
>JARGGE010000109.1 GCA_029210865.1 Trueperaceae bacterium | reverse complement strand
TCGCCAACGGCGCCTGCGAGCTGCAGGCGCTCGCGGCCGAGTACGGCGTCGCCGAGGCCGCCTTCAAGCCGCCGGCGGTCCGCACCGGCGTCGACCTGAGCCACTCCAGCTTCGGGTACGACGCGTCCCGTTGCATCCTCTGCACCCGCTGCGTGCGCACCTGCGCCGAGGTCGAGGGGGCGGTCACCTGGGCCGTCGCCGGCCGCGGCCGCGAGGCGCACCTCGTCGCCGACCTCGGCGACCCCTGGGGCGAGGCCGTCTCCTGCACTTCGTGCGGCAAGTGCGTGAGCGCGTGCCCGACCGGCGCGCTGTTCCCGAAGGGGATGTCGGTCGGCGAACGCCGGGTCGACCGCGAGCTCGTGCCGCACCTCACCGCGCGCCGCCGGCGCACCTCGGAGGGGACCGCATGAGCCGCGCCCGCCTCGCCACCGTCTGGCTCGCCGGCTGTTCCGGCTGCCACATGTCGTTCCTCGACCTCGACGAGGAGCTCTTCGCCCTCGCCGACGTCGCCGACCTCGTCTACTCGCCGATCGCCGACGTCAAGCGCTTCCCCGACGACGTGGACGTCGTCCTGGTCGAGGGGGCGGTCGCCAACGCCGACAACCTCGAGCTCCTCCACGAGGTGCGCGCCAAGAGCAAGGTGCTCGTCGCCTTCGGCGACTGCGCCGCCCACGGCAACGTCACCGCGCTGCGCAACCCGCTGGGCGACCCGGCCGTGATGGTCGCCGAGGCCTACGCCGACGCGGCCGAGCGCCTCCACGGGCGCCTGCCGGGCGTGGCCCTTCCGGTCGCACCGGCGAGTGCCGGCGCCCCGGCGAACGACGGCGCACCCGGGTACGTGGGCGTCGCCTACCCCGACCCGGTGCCCGGCTCGCGCGATGCCGACGTGGTCCCGGCCCTGCTCCCGCGCGTCCTGGCGGTGCACGAGGTCGTGCGCGTCGACGCCACCCTGCAAGGCTGCCCCCCCTCCGCCCGCCGCATCGGCCTCGCCGTCCAGGCGCTGCTGAAGGGCGAAACCCCCGACCTGCCCGCCGCCGAGCGGCGCTTCGGCTAGGAGACCCGCCATGGAGCGCCGCATCGTCATCGACCCCGTGACCCGCATCGAGGGCCACGCCAAGATCACCCTCCGCCTCGCCGACGACGGCCTCGTCGACGACGCCCGCTTCCACGTCACCGAGTTCCGCGGCTTCGAGGCCTTCTGCAAGGGCCGTCCCTTCCAGGAGATGCCGGCCCTGACGGCCCGGACCTGCGGCATCTGCCCGGTCTCGCACGTGCTCACCGGCGCCAAGGCCGGCGACATGATCATGGCGGTCAAGCCGCCGCCCGCGGCGCGCCGGATGCGCCGCGCGGTGAACCTCGCGCAGATCCTGCAGTCGCACGCGCTCTCCTTCTTCCACCTGAGCGCCCCCGACCTGCTCCTGGGCTTCGACGGCGACCCCGCCGAGCGCCACGTCTTCACCCTCATGCGCGACCAGCCCGACATCGCGCGGCGCGGCGTGCGCCTGCGCCGCTACGGCCAGCAGTTGATCGAGGCCCTGGGCGGGCGCAAGATCCACCCGGCGTGGGCGGTGCCCGGCGGCGTGCTGAGCCGCATCGACCCCGAGGGGCGGGCGCGCGCGCTCGCCGAGCTGCCGACCGTGCTCGACGACGTCCGCTGGGCGCTCGAGCAGTACGACGCCATCTGTAAGACGCACCCGGAGGAGGTCGCCGCCTTCGGCGACTTCACGAGCCTCTACATGGGCCTCGCGAACGACAAGGGCACCTGGGAGCACCACGAGGGGGATCTGCGCTGGATCGACGCCGACGGGAACCGGGTCGGTGCCGACAAACCCGTCCGTTACTACGACGAGGTGATCGCCGAGACCGCCGACGTCGACACCTACCTCAAGAGCCCCTACCACCGCGGGGTCCAGGGCGACGCGCCCGTGGACGTCATGGCCGCGGGCCTCTACCGGGTGGGGCCCCTGGCGCGCGTCAACCTTGCCCAGACCATGGGGACGCCCGAGGCCGACGCGGCCCTCGAGGCCTTCCGTGCCCGCGCGGGGCGCATCGCGACGAGCTCGTTCCATTACCACGGCGCCCGGCTGGTCGAGATGCTCGCGGCGCTCGAGCGCCTCGGCGACTTGCTGCGCGACCCCGACTTCGACACCGGTCCGCTCCGCGGCGACGCGGGCATCAACCGGTTCCGGGGAGTGGGCGCGAGCGAGGCACCTCGTGGCACGCTCATCCACGACTACACGGTGGACGAGGAGGGGCTGATCATCGGCGTCCGGATGATCATCGCCACCGGCCACAACAACCTGGCGATGAACCGCACGATCAAGCAGATCGCGCGCGCCTTCGTCACCGGCCCCGAGGTGCCCGAAGGGGTCCTCAACCGCATCGAGGCCGGCATCCGCGCCTACGACCCGTGCCTCTCGTGCTCGACCCACGCGATCGGCGCGATGCCGCTCCTCGTGCGCCTCGTGGACGCCGAGGGCCGGCTGCTGCACGAGGTGGCGCGCTCGTGAGCGCGTCCGCGCGGGGGTGAGCGCGCCCCCGGGCGGCCGGCGGTCGGCGGCCGACCCTAGGTCGGGCCCCGACCGAGGGTCGGGCCCCGACTGGACCCCCGGCCGCCGGCTGCTGGTGCTGGGGGTGGGGAGCACCCTGCGGCGCGACGACGCGCTGGGGCCCGCCGTCGCCGAGGCGCTCGCGGCAGCCTCGCTGCCGGAGGGCGTGGCGGCGCGGTCGGTGCACGGCCTGGTGCCCGAGCTGGCGGTCGACCTCGAGGAGGTGGACGCTGTCTGGTTCGTCGACGCCGCGGCCGATCCGTCGCTGGCGGACGCCACCTGGGCGCGCGTGGCGCCGAGCGCTGGACCCGGGGTCGGAGGCGGGCACGCGCTCGACCCCGCCGCGCTGCTCGTCTGGACCGAGGCCTGGACGGGGCGCGCGCCCGAGGCCTGGAGTCTGGCCTTGCCGGCGGGGGACTTCGGGCTGGGGGAGGGGTGGTCGGAGCGGGGGGCGCGGTCGCTCCGCGAGGCCCTCGACGAGCTGCGCCGACGCCTCGGGGTCGACAGGCAAACCTAAGGGCATTAGGCTGCAACCCATCAGCCTAACGATGTTAGGCGAATGGAGCTGACCATGCTGACGCCCGCGACCGCCCCTCACCGCCCCCCGATCGCCGACCCGGCGCCGCGCGCCGCGACGCTGACTCGCCCGGACGGCACGCTCGCCTTCACCGTCGCCGGGGAGCGGCCCCCTGGTCGTGCTGCTCCCCGGCCTCGGCCAGCTGCGGAGCGCCTACCGACACTTGGTCCCGGAGCTCAGCGCCCGCGGCTACCGCACGGTCGCCCTCGACCTGCGGGGCCACGGCGACTCGAGCGTCCCGACCTCGTGGCCGGCCTCGTCCTCACCGGTCCGTTCGTACGCCCGCTGCCCCTCCCATGGTCGATGCGCGTCGCGATGGCCGTCCTCGTGCGCGGCCCCTGGCGGGTCGCGGCCTGGGACGCCTTCGCGAACGGGCTCCTGAAGGCCGGCCGGCCCGCCGATCACGACGCCGAGCGCGCGCGGCTGCGCGCCTCGCTGCGCGAGCCGGGCCGCTTCGCCGCGCTCGCCGCGATGCTCGCGCGCGACGACACCCCCATCGCGGCGCGCCTCGAGCGGGTGCGCGCGCCCTCGCTGGTGCTCATGGGCACCGCCGACCCCGACTTCCCCGACCCGATGGCCGAGGCGCGCGCCATCGCCGACGCGATGCGGGGGCGCGCCGAGGCGCTCGACGGGGTCGGCCACTACCCTCATCTGGAGGTCCCGAGCGCCATGGCCGAGCGCGTGGCAGCCTTCGCCGGGGGCAGCTTCGACGCGGGCCGTCGTGGCTAGGCGCGGCCTCGACGGCGACGCGGTCGTGGCGGCGGCCGTGCGCGTGGCCGACCGCGACGGCTTCGAGGCGCTCACGCTGGCCGCAGTGGCGGCCGAGGTGGGGGTGCGGGTGCCCTCGCTCTACCACCACGTCGACGACGGCTTGCCGGGCCTGCGGGCCCGGGTCCGGCGCCACGCGCTCGAAGGGCTCGCCGCGCGTCTGCTCGAGGCCACCGCCGGCCGCTCCGGGCGTCCGGCGATCGCGGGGCTGATCCACGCGCTCCACGGGTTCGGCGTCGCGCACCCGGGCCTGCTCGCGGCGACCGTCGTGCCGGCCGACGACCCCGAGGGGCGCGCGGCCGGTGAGGCGGTCGTCGACGTCGCCTTCGACGTGCTGCGCGGGTACGGCCTCGAGGGGGAGCCGCTCGTCCACGCGACCCGGGTCCTGCGGGCGGCGGTGCACAGCTTCGCGGCCCTCGACGCCGCGGGCGGCTTCGCCCGCCCGGAGGCGGTGGCGGCGAGCCTGGAGGCCCTCGCGTCGGTGCTCGACGGCGGGCTGCGCGCGTTCGCGGCCGAGGCGGCGCCCACGGGCTGAGCGCGCGCCGCGGGCCCGCGCGGCGCTCCGCGCGGTGCCCGTCGTGGCGCGCCGCCCGACGCGCCCGGGTGCTAGCTTCGTGGCATGGATCTGATCTGCCTCGCCGCCGGCGCCGGCACCCGCCTGGGGCGGTTGGGCGGTTACCTGCAGAAGTGCATGTACCCCGTCGGCCTGCGCCCCTTCCTGGAGCATACGCTGGCGCAGGTCGTCGCCAGCGACGCGGTCGACGTGCGCCGCGACCGCCTGGCGCTGGTCGTCGGTCACTTGGCCGAGCAGGTGCGCGGCCACTTCGGCGCGGCCTATGAGGGGTTGCCGATCATCTACGTCGAGCAGCGCGAGCGGCTGGGCACCGGCCATGCGCTGGCGCTCGCGGCCGAGGCGCTGCGCCCGACGGGGCCGGTGGTCGCCTGGCAGGCCGACCTGTTCCCGACGGCCGCGATGATCGACGCGGTGGTCGCGCACCCGGCGCCGACCGTGGTGACGCTGGGGCCGGGGCACGCCGACGAGTCCGACCGCCTGCGCGCGACCGTCGACGGGACCCGCGTCACGCGCGTCTGGGACGGCGACGGGGCGCTGTACGACATCGGGCTGTGGAAGCTCGCACCCGACGTGCTGGGGCGCATGACCGAGGTCCGCGCCGAGAAGGGGGAGTACCGGATGCTGCCCAACCTGCAGCGCTGCCTGGACGACGGGGCTGAGGTCGGCCACGTCGTCGCCGGCGCCTGGATCCACCTCGGGGGCGTCCTGCCGACCCCGGAGGCCAACGTCCGCGACGTGGTCCGCCGCGTCTGGGCGGCGAGCGACGCGCTCGAGGCGGGCGCCGCCGGCGGCGCCGGCGCGGTGGCGGGGGTCGGCGCGTGATCGTCGTCCGCACGCCGCTGCGGATCCCGCTGGGCGGCGGCCTCACTGACCTCAAGGCGTACGCGATGCGCTTCGGCGGCACGACGATCAGCTCGACGATCGGCCTCGCGGCGCACGTCACGCTGCTCCCCACCCTCGACGGGCGGTTCGAGGTGGTGGCCGAGGGGCGGGTCGAGACCGCCGACCACCTGCGCGACCTGCGCCACGACCTCGTGCGCGAGGCGCTGCGCTCGGTCGACCCCGACCACCCGCCGGTGCGGCTGGGCGTCTGGGTCGAGGTCGCCGGCCAGAGCGGGCTCGGGACCTCGGGCGCGGTGACCGTCGCGCTGCTCCACGCCCTGCGGGCGTACCGCGGCGAGGCGCCCGACGGCGCCGCGCTCGGCGCCGAGGCGGCCCACGTCGAGGTCGAGGTGCTTCAGGGGGCCTCGGGCTACCACGACCCCCACGTCTGCGCCCGCGGCGGCCTGCTGCGGCTCGACTACGACGGCCCCGACGTCACCGCGCGCGAGGTGGCGATGACCCCCGCGGCGCGCGCCGCGTTCGAGGGCTCGCTGCTGCTCTTCTCCAGCGGGCGGCAGGCGCGCACGAAGCCGTCGCTCGACCTGCTGAGCTCCCACCTCGAGGAGGCGCTGCCGGTGCTCCACGACCTGAAGGCGCTGGCCGACGAGCTCGAGGCGGCGCTGTGCGCCGGCGACCTGGCGCGCACGGCGTGGTGCATCGGCGAGAAGCAGCGCTTGAAGGAGCGCCTGCCGGGGCACTTCGTCGACGACCACGTGCGTGACGTCACCGCCCGGGTGCGCGCGACCGGGGCGGCGCCGCAGCTCCCCGGCGGCAAGATCAGCGGCTACGTGCTGGTCTGCTGCCCCGACGGCCAGCACGACGCGGTGCGCGCGGCGCTCGCCGACCTGCGCGAGGTGCCGCTGCAACTGACGCGCGACGGGAGCACCGTCGCGTTCACCTGAGCGGGCTCGTGGGGCGCAGGCCCCGCGGGCGCGACGCGTCCGTGCCGCAACCTGCCCGCGACGCGCCTGCGACGCGCCGTATCCGCGCGGTATGCTCTCACCTGGGTTTCATCCGACGGCTCCGCGTCGTCGCCTGGACCCCGCCGGTCGCACGTGGTCGATGACACCTAGGACGATTCCATCTCTGGAGGTCGTATGGAAGCTGCAACGGCATGGCTCCCTCTCCTGCTCGGGGCGATTGGCGTGGGGGTGGCCTTCGCGATCTATCGAGTCGTCGTCGCCTTCCCTGCAGGTGACGCCAAGGTCACCGACATCGCCGAGCAGATCTTCATCGGCGCGATGACCTTCATGCGCCGAGAGCTTCAGCTGCTCTCGATCGTCGGCGTCGTGCTCGTGGTGCTCCTGTGGATCGGTCTCGGGTGGCAGGCGGCCCTGGCCTTCGCGGTCGGTGCGGTCGCGTCGGGCCTGGCTGGCTACTTCGGCATGCGAACGGCCACCAAGGCCAACGTCCGCACCGCGACCGCGGCCCACACCAAGGGCGCGGCGCAGGCGCTGACGGTGTCGTTCTTCGGCGGCTCGGTCATGGGTCTGCTGGTGGCCTCGCTCGGCCTGTTGGGCCTCGGGTCCCTGTTCCTCATCTTCGGGGCGAACCCCGAGACCGCGGTGATCATCCAGAGCTTCGGCGTGGGTGCCTCGTCCGTGGCGCTCTTCTTCCGCGTCGGTGGCGGCATCTTCACCAAGAGCGCCGACGTCGGCGCCGACCTCGTCGGCAAGGTCGAGGCGGGGATCCCCGAAGACGACCCGCGCAACCCCGGCGTGATCGCCGACAACGTTGGCGACAACGTCGGCGACGTGGCCGGCATGGGCTCGGACATCTTCGAGTCCAACGTCGGCTCGATCATCGCGACCATCGCGATCGGCACGACCCTCGGCGGTTCGGCCGCCGCGCTGGGCTCGGCCGCCGGCCTCATGTTCCTCCCGCTGGCGCTCGCCTCGTTCGGCCTGCTCTGCTCGATCGCCGGCATCATGTTCGTGCGCGTCGTCTCCGCGATGGCGCCCGCGCTGGCGCTGCGCCTCGGTACCTGGGTCGCCGCCGGCCTGTTCGTCCTCGTCTCCTACTTCGTGGTCGACTGGATCGACGTCATCAACGGCGTGTGGTGGGCGGTCTTCGCCGGCTCGCTCGGTGGGATCCTGATCGGCCTCGTCACCGAGTACTACACGGGCGGCCCGCCCGTGAAGCACCTGGCCGAGTCCTCCAAGACGGGCACGGCGACGGTCATCATCGCCGGCTACTCGCTCGGCCTGCAGTCCGTCTTCATCCCGGTCGTCGGGATTGCGGTCATCATCCTGATCGCGAGCCAGCTGGCCGGCCTCTATGGCGTCGGCATCGCGGCGGTCGGCATGCTGGCCACCGTCGGCTTCACGATGGCCATCGACGGCTTCGGACCCATCGCCGACAACTCCGGCGGCATCGCCGAGATGGGCGGCATGGGCGAGGAGACCCGCAAGATCACCGACTCGCTCGACGAGCTCGGCAACACCACGGCCGCGATCGGCAAGGGCTTCGCCATCGGCGCGGCCGCGCTGGCCGCGCTCACGATCATCGCCGCGTACATCCAAACGATGATCGTGCGCTTCCCCGAGTTCGAGCTCTCGCTCGGCGACCCCAAGGTGATCATGGGCATGCTGATCGGCGGCACGATCCCGTTCCTGGTCGCGTCGATCACCATGAACGCCGTGGGTGACGCGGCCTTCGCGATGATCGAGGAGATCCGCCGGCAGTTCCGCGACATCCCCGGCCTGCTCGAGGGAAAGCCCGGCGTCAAGCCCGACGCGGCGAGTTGCGTCGACATCGCGACCACGGCGGCCCTCAGGAAGATGATGCTGCCCGGCGCCATCGCGCTC
>JARGGE010000108.1 GCA_029210865.1 Trueperaceae bacterium | reverse complement strand
GTCGAGGCCCTCGGCCTCATCAAGCTCGACCTGCTCGGTCTCCGGATGCTCGCCGCGCTCGAGCGCGCGCGCGAGGAGATCTTCCGCATCGAGGGGCGCTGGGTCGACCTCACCGACCTGCCCGACGACCCGCGCGTCTGGGACCTCGTCGCCGACGGCGCCACCATGGGTCTCTTCCAGATCGAGAGCCCCAGCCAGCTGAACACCGCCAAGGCCATGCGCTCGTGCACGCTGCAGGATCTAGCGCACCAGATCGCGCTCATCCGCCCGGGCCCGATCCAGTCGGGCACCGTCCACCCCTACCTCAAGCGACGCCGCGGCCTCGAGCCCGTCACCTACTGGCACCCGAGCCTCGAACCCATCCTCGCCAAGTCCTACGGCGTCCTCCTCTTCCAGGAGGACGTGCTGCGCATCGCCGTCCACTTCGCCGGCATGAGCTGGATCGAGGCCGACCGCTTCCGCAAGAAGGTCTCCGGGTTCCGCGACCTCGCCGACATCGAACCCGACCGCGTGCGCTTCGTCGAGGGCGCGATCGCCACCGTCGGCGCCACGGCCGACGAAGCGCAGCGCACCTTCGACGCCATCAAGGCCTACCAGGGCTACGGCTTCGCCGAGTCGCACGCGTGGGCGTTCGCGCTCCACGCCTACGCCTCAGCCTGGCTGCGCTACCACCACCCCGCGGCATTCCTCGCCGCGATCCTCACCGAGGAACCCGGCATGTGGTCGCCGAGCACCAAGCGACAGGAGGCGCGCGCCTGGGGCGTGCCGTTCCTCCCCTTCGACGTGAACCGCTCGGGCGTCCACTACCGCGTGGAGCGCACCGCCGACGGCCGCCTCGGCGTGCGCCCTGCCCTCACCGCGATCAAGCACGTGGCCACCGACCTCGCCCGCGCGCTGCTCCTCGAGCGCCTGCGCCACGGACCGTTCCTCAACCTCGACGACGCCGCGCGGCGGGTCGATGCGCCCCGCGACGCGTGGGAAGCGCTCGTCCGCGCCGGCGCCTTCGACGCGCTCGACGAGCGCCGGCCGGCCCTGTACCAGATCGGCGCCCTCGCGCGCCGGCCCCATGCGCCCGACACCAGGCCGCTCTTCGACACCACCGCCGACGCGCCGGCGCTCCCCGCGCTCCCGCTCGAAGAGCGCTTCGTCTGGGACCACCAGACCGCGCGCCTCTCGACGCTCGAGCTCCACGCGCTCGACCTGATCCGCGACCAGCTCACCGAGCTCGATGCCATAACGTTATGGCAGGTGCGCCAACTCCCCAGGAAGAGCCGTTGCCGGACGGCCGGACTGGTCGTGAGCCGCCAACGACCCGGCACCGCCAAGGGCTTCGCCTTCTTCGTCCTCGAGGACGGTGCGACCCGCAGCCAGCTGATCATCTCGCCCGACCTGTGGGCCACCCACCGGGCCTTGCTCCGGGACGCCGCCGTCCTCGTCGTCGACGCGGTCGTCGAGGACACCGGCTACCAATCGACGCTCAAGGCCGAACGGCTCGCCACGCTACCCGCGCCGATCGCCGTCCGTGGGTACCACTACGGATGAGGACCCACGACAGCCCACGACGACGAGGTGGCGATCCAGTCCAGAACCGCCGCGATCCGGCGGCGGAGACCGGCGCCTCGCCACCTCGCCACGCCGGTTCACCCCCGGCACCGCTCCCTCCGATCCATCGACCTCGCCGCTTGCCATAACGTTATGGCGGCCCGCTCTTCGAGCGGGCCGCCATCGCCGAGACCGTAGAAGGTCGTGCCGTATTACCGTGCCTCACGCCTCCGCGTGCGCGCGCCCAATAGCTCAGCCTCGCAGTTCCTCCAAGGCTCCCGCGACCTCGTCGCCGTGCTCCTCGGGCTTCACCTTCGGCCACACGCGGGCCACCTGGCCCTTCGGATCGATCAGGTAGGTGATCCGAGGCACCCCCATGTAGGTCTTGCCGTACATGCTCTTCTCGGTCCACGCGCCGTAGGCCTCGAGCATCGACTTGTCCGGGTCGACGAGCAGGGGGAAGTTGAGGTCGTACTTGTCCGCGAACTTGCGGTGATCCTTGGCGTCGTTCGCCGACACGCCCCAGACGACCGCGTCCAAGCCCTCGAAACGGGGGAGACCGTCGCGGAAGGCGCACGCTTCCTTCGTGCACCCAGGCGTGTCGTCCTTCGGGTAGAAGTAGAGCACCAACCACTTGCCGCCCGTGTCCGCGAGCGACCGCACGGTGCCGCCCTGATCGACGAGCGAGAACGGGGGAGCGACCTGACCGACTTCGAGCACGCGATACCTCCGACCTAGGAGCCTACGTCGCCGCGACCGCCGGAACCGTGACCTCGGCCGACCTCGCGGCCACGCCCCCCGAGGCGACGACGGCCGCCACGTGCGCCGGCAGCAGGCCGGGATCGGGCACCCAGAGCAGCGGTCGCTCCTCGTAGGTCGCCGTCGCGAAGGCGGCCTCGTCGCCCTCCTCGCACGCCACCGCCCGCAAGCCCTGCGACCCACCCCACACGACCCACCCGCTCCGCTCACCGTCCGTGGCCCGCGCGACCCCCACCGGCGCCGGGATGCCGCCGTAGAAGTCGGACCAACCGATCACCACTGGGAAGCGCAACCCGAGCGCGTCCGGCCGCTGCAGCCGCAGCGCGGGCCCCTTCCAGGCCGGCCCCAACCGCTGCAGGCTGACGAAGGTGGACCGCGGGCGGCGCTCGGTTGGTTTCACAAAGACACAGAAGGACGACATTCGGTCGGGACCTCTCAACCGTGAGGGACGAGCGTTCTCTGCGCGAACCAGCGCAGGTTCATGGACGGATCCACGGACGCGACCGCAGGTGTGTTGCCCGGACTCTAACACCCGCCCCAGCCTCCCCGAGGGCGCGCGACGAGGGCCGAACGGCGTCGCTCCGCGCCGCGCGACGCCACCCAGCGCCGCCGCGCGCGGGGCCCCGATCGACGGTCCTTCGCTCGCCAGCGCGCCCCGACGCGCACGCACCAGCCACCCGCGACGGTGGCCGGACGAGCCGTCGCCACGACCGCGGCCCGGCCGGCTCCACGGCCGCCGTCCGGCTGCCCATTCGGCCGCGCACCGGACCCGTCGCCGATCGCGGCGGCGGCCCGGACTCGGCCGTCGCTGGCCGGAGGGGAGGGCACGCACCGGAAGCGGGGTGGCAGACCATCGCCGCGACGGCCGCGGTCGGCCGAGGAGGCGCCACCGGCGCGATAGGGGAGAGGAGGGGGACCGGCGGTGACGAGGCGGGACATCCGAGGGACCGACGACGCGCTCCACGCTCCGGCCCCCCGGCCCGACGCAGCCGCTCCCGGCGCGCCGTGCCTCTCGGCGCCAGCCAGACGTCGGCTCGGTTCGGCTCGGTTCGGCTCGCTCTCGATCAGGCGGGTTCGGTCTCGATGAGCGCGACCACCCGGTCGAGCAGCCCCCGCAGCTCGCCCAGGCGGGCGTCGTCGAGCCGCGCCACGTGCTTGCGCTGCAGCAGCCGACGGGTCGCGTTCATGCGCTCGATGACCTCGTCGCCCAGCGTGCGCTCGACCACGACGTCGGCGCGGACCTCGGTGATCCGGCGCCGGATCTGCGAGAGGCTGAGCTGTTCTTGGATCGCCTCGTCGAGGAGCCGTTGGCGCTCGTGGGCGTCCTCGACGCGGGCCAGCGCCTGCGCCTTGGTGAAAGCGAGCCGCCCCGACCGCACGGCCTCGAGCAGCTCCTCGGGGAACGTGAGGATGGGCACCCGGTTGGCGAGGAACGAGGCGGGCGTGAAGCGTCCCAGGCGCTCGAACAGGGCGGCCGCCGCGGCCTTCTGTGCCTCCGCGAAGCGATCCTGACCCGCGCGGCCGCGGGCTTCCTGGATCAGCTCGTTCAACAGGGCCAGCGTCCCCGCCCGGTCGAGCTCGAGGCTCAGTTGCAGCAGCTGCAGCACCGCCTCCGTCTCCTCGACCGCGTTGAGGTCCTCGCGCTGGAGGTTCTCCATGATCGAGATCTCGAGCGCCTCGCGGTCGTCGAGCTCGAGCACGATGGCCGGCACCCGGTCGAGGCCCGCCTCGCGCGCGGCGCGCGTCCGCCGTTCGCCGGCGACCAGCTCGTAGCGGTCGCCGACCCGGCGCACCAGCACCGGCTCGAGGACCCCGCGCTCGCGGATCGAGGTCGTCAGCTGCGCGAGCGCGATCGGATCGAGGAACTGGCGCGGCTGGCGCTCGTTGTAGACGATCTCGTCGATCGGTACGGTCCCGACGCTGCGCTCCTCCTCGGGCGCGCCCCCGAGGTCGCCGAGGATGGCCTCGAAGACCGCGGCGCGGTCGAGATCGGTGCGGCGGCGCTTGGCGCTCACAGCAGGTCCCCGAGCGCCGCGACCAGCTCGGCGGTCACCTGGCGTACCTCGAGGTCGGCCTCGCTGCCCGGCGCGTAGACCGGGATCGGCATCCCCTGCACCTGCGCGTCGCTGTAGTAGGCCGGACGGCTGGCGAGCGGCGTCGAGATGGGGGCGAGGGCAGGCAGCTGGGCGGTGATGATCTCGTGGCTCTCCCGATCGTGGCGGGTGCGGCGATCGTGCTGCGTGAGGACGAACAGGGCGATGTTCAGGTCGCGCGCCGCCTTCTTGTACTCGCGCACCATCTTGATGACGGTCGGGATGCCGTCGAGCCCCTTGCGGTTGGTCGGCAACGGCACGACCACCCGATCGGAGGCGACCACGGCGAGCGCCGAGAGCTGCCCGAGGCTCGGCGGCGGGTCGATGAGCACGACGTCGTAGCCGCTGAGCTTGCGGACCGCCTCACGCAGGCGCAGAACCCCCAAGAAGACGCTCAGGATCTCGCGCTCGATGATCGCGATGTTCAGGTGCGCCGGGATCAGGTCCATCCCGTGCACGCGCACCGGCTCGGGCAGCGCGAGCTCGCGGTCCGCGTCGCCGTCCTCGCCCGAACCGATGATGGCGGGGTAGACGGTCTGCTCGAGCGCGATGTCGTCCTCGACCCCCAGCCACTTCGTGAGGTTGGCTTGCGGGTCCATGTCGATGAGCAGGACGCGTCGGCCCTGCTCCGCGAGCACGTAACCGATGTCGCGCACCGTGCTCGTCTTGGCGACGCCGCCGGCATGGTTGAAGAAGGTCAGGACCACCATGGCCTAACGTCCACGCTCGCTCGGCCCGTGCGGTCGAGGGTTCACAATGCGCCATCATAACCAGCGCCGCGGCGCCGCACGCACGGCCGCCCACGCGCCCAGCCTCCCGATACGGCGCCGAGACGGTCGAGCGTCCGCGCGCCCGCGCCCCTACCGGACGGCGCTGCATCGCCGCGACCCGTTCTGGCGCCCGTGGGGCACCCGCACCGAGGCCAACGGCCATAACGTTATGGCGGAGGGCACCGACGACCCCTCCGCGCGGCGACCCTCAGTCCCCGATCCTCCCCGCTCGCGCCTGACGGCAGCCCCGGATCGCCCCCGAGTCCCGCATCCTTCCCACCTCGAGCGTCACGACGCCTTCGCCGCCGATCGGCTGCGTTCGCGTCCATCACGCTCGACGGCGCGAGATCGCGCCGTGCCCGCGGCCACCGTGAGGCGCCGCGCTAGAACGAACCAAGTCGCCGAGACGTCGCCCTCTCGAGCCTCGAACGCGGTGCCCTGCGCCCTGGATGACGTCGCGCACGCAGCGAAGCGGGAAGGGCGCGGGACTCGGCCGCTTCACGGCAACGAGTACGCGCGCGCCCTCGAGCGTACAGCACGATGCTCAATTGCCCACACGGGAATTGCGGGGGACTCGGTCCGGCGAACCGGGAATCCTGGGGGACCGCCTGAGCGGGGAACCTGCGGGACCCGAAGGCGCGGTCCTCGAGTCCCCCGCTTCCCCCACTTGCGCAGCTCTTTGGGAGCCGCGCGGGACCGCCGCGCCCGGCAGCCCTTCGGAGCGACCCGCGTGCGCCGCGCGTACACGCGCACGCCGCGCCGGAGAACCGCGACGCGCCGATCGCACGAGCGCCCCGGCGCCTGCGTCCGTGGGACGAACGCGGGACTCGACGACGACGAAGCACCGAAGCGGGAATGGTGCGGGACTCGAACTGCGTAGATTCGTCGCTGTGACCACCGCGGACTCGGTCGCGGTCGGGATCGTTCCTGCTCCCCGCACACCACGAGCGCCGACGGCGCGGTTCTGTTGTTTGTAGGATTGCTCTTACTTTTTCGCATTCCCTTTAGTGGGCTTCGGGAAACGCTTGCTGGACGCTCGTCGGGCCACGAAGCGGGGAAGGCGGGGGACCCGTGCGGGTGCGGCGCGGGACCGTGGGGGGTGCGGCGCGGGACCCGATCGGGAAGGACGGGGGACCGAGTGGGAACGTCGCGGGACCGAAGTGGGGGAAATGGGGGACTCACGTTCCGCGGTTCGCGACGGATGTGGTGAAGATTGACACGCGCTTCCCCGCATCCGTATGCTTCCATCGTACGCGGGAGGACAGCGATGGACGTTCCCACTTCGAGACGCGGCGCGGTGCGCGCGGCCGCCGAACCGCCGGCCGGCGTCGCCGAACCGCTGCGTGGCGTCGGCGAGCCGATCGAGCCGGACGATGCGGCGCCGGGCGGGGGCGCGTCGCCATCGGCCGGGCGCACGGCGTCCACCGGGCGGGCGTCGCCGGCGACGGCGCGCGCGACGGGCAAGGGGTCGGCGCGGTCGGCGAAGACGCCCGCGCGCAGCGCCGGTCGGCGCTCGCTCGAGCGGCGCTCCGGACGCGTCTCGGTCACCCAGGCGAACCCGCTGGCGCTCTCGCGGCAGGAGATGGGGCTCTTGACCAAGCGCCTCCTGGTGCTCGCGCTCTCCGACATCACGCGCGACGACCACGACCTCGAGCCGATCCGCATCACGGCGTGGGAGTACGCGCAGATCTTCAACATCCGTGGCAAGAGCATCTACAACCGCATCGAGGACTCCGCGCGCGAGCTGCTCGAACAGACGGTGCAGATCAAGGAGCCCAACGGCGACTGGATCATGTTCCAGTGGGTCTCGGAGGCCCGGTACGACAGCGGCCGCGACAGCAAGGACAAGCTCGCGTGCATCGAGCTCAAGATCCACGACAAGCTCAAGCCCTACCTGCTCCAGCTGCGGCGCGACTTCAGCATCATCCCCACCGACCAGCTGCTGAGCTTCGAGTCCTTCAACAGCATGCGCCTGTTCGAGGTTCTCTACACGGCCAGCTACGGCGGCGAGAAGCGCCACCTCGAGTTCGACGTCGACGACCTCAAGCTGCGGCTCGGGCTCGAGGGGAAGTACGAGCGCTTCAAGGACTTCACCTACGTGCTCGACAAGGCCCAGGGCGAGTTCGCCAAGTACACGTCGCTCACCTTCACGTACGAGGGGCGCAAGGTCGGGCGCAAGTACCAGCACGTCTCGATCGTCATCGAGAAGAACGACGTGTTCCAGCCGCGCGTGCGGCTCCCCGACAGCATCGCGCGCCGGGTGCAGCGCGAGGGGGACACCGAGGCGCAGCTGCGGGCCCTGCAGGCGGCCGACACCCTGCGCGACGTCGGCTGGGCGCTCGACCCCGAGCGCAGCGTCGCGCAGTACGGCGCGCAGCGGGTCATCGACGTCGTGCGCTACGCTCGCTCGCTGCAGCGCAAGTCCGAGCAGACCGGGCGCCCGATCGCCAACCTCGCCGGCTTCGTGCACAGCCTGCTGCAGCAGGGGATCGAGCCGCCACCCGCCGAGGCCGAGGTCGTGGACGCGCGGCTGACGCGCGACGCGCTGCGCGGCATCGTCGCGGGCATCGTCGACGCCTTTCACCAGCAGCGGCGCGAGCGGGCGACCACGGCGTGGGACGCGCTCACCGGCGACCAGCGCGAGTTGGTCCACACGCTGATGCAGGCGACGATCCACCGCTTCACGCTCGAGCGCATCGAGGCGGCCGGCTGGTCCGGTCCGCTGTACGAGGCGAACCGCCTGGACGTGCTCGCCAGCCACGGTTTCCTGACGCTGCCGGCGTACCTCACCGACGTGGTCGCGTACGTCGACCACGGCGACCTGCTCGACGAGTACCCGGCCGAGGACCGCCGGCGGCTGCTCGACGAGCTGCGCGAGGCGGGTGCGTGACGCCGTGTGCGGTCGCTACACCCTCTACCACGACGAAGAGGACCTGAGCGAGCTCTTCGACCTCGACGCCTTCCCGGTGGCGCCGCGCTACAACGTCGCCCCCACGCAGGCCGTGCCGATCGTCCGGGCGCGCGCGGGCGG
>JARGGE010000107.1 GCA_029210865.1 Trueperaceae bacterium | reverse complement strand
GTACCGGCTCGCAGCTGTCGTTCGAGCTCACCTCCACGATCCGAGCCGGTCTGGCGCGGGGCACGCTGCGGCTCGTGCGCGACGGTGATGGCAAGCTGCTGGCGATGGTGCAGGACGCGCGAACCGGGAAGGTGACCGAGCTGCTGCGCGGCGTGCCCAGCGGCGCCCGCCTCGGGGCCCTGACGGCGACGGTGTACGGGCTGGCCCATCTCGTGTCGGCGCAGGATCTCGCGACGAAGCTCGACGGAGTTGCGGCCAAGGTCGACGTGTTGCTCGCCGCCAGGAGCATCGACCAACGGGCGCGCCTGGAGGCCGTGTATGCGCGGGCGAAGGAACTCGGCATGCTGCCCCTCGATGCCGCCGCCGTCGAGGAGCTCCGGGGGCTTCGCCACGAGGTGCGCGAGCTTCGGTACGTGTGGCGTGGCGAGGTGGTGCACGGGCTGCACACCTTGCGCGATCCGCCGCCGGTGAACCGAATGAACGCGCGCTTCCCAGGGACCAGGGTCCGCCACGTCGCCATGCACGACAGCCTGCGCGAGGCCGCGGGACGTGTGGCGATGATGGAGTTCGCGTTGCGGCTCGAGCATCTCCTGGCGGTGGCGAGTAATGAGGCCGAGCCGTTCCTCAACGTCCTGCCGGACGAGCTGGGCGCCTGGGACCTGCTGCAGGCGAAGGCCCAGACGATCGGGTACGAGGAGCTGACGGCGGAGCCGTACGTCGAGGCGGTGCGCGAGGTCGTGCGGGTGTATCGCGGCGGGGCCGAGGCGTCGAGGCTCGGGGATGCACCAGCCGATCAGCTGGAACAGGCTTGACCACGAAGCGCTCCCCTCTCACCCTTTACGAGTCCCTCCTCGCCAACGTCGACGGTCGCGACGAAACGGAGCGAGTCCAGACGCTTCGCGAGTTCTTGCGGAAGCCGCGCGCTACGTGGCCCCCCGCCCTACGCACCCTGATCGACGACGCCGGCGTCACCCTCGGCTACCTGACCCGCGGGCTCCTCTCCATCCACCGCTTCGCCCCCGACGTCCGACAAGCCCTCGCGGCCGGCCTCCCGTTCGCGGTGGCGCGGCTCGTCAACGGCCTGCCGACCACCGAAGCGCGAGCGCGCGCCCTTGCTCCTCTGGACGCCGCCGCGGGCCGTGACGGCGCCCTGCTCCCCCGCGGCGTGTCCGCCGCCGTCGAACGCCTCGCCCGAGCGGAGCGCCGGGCGCTCGAAGCAGAGCGGCCCGCGGAAGCGCCCCGCGTGGACGAGGACCGCTGGGTCCTCCCCGAGGACGCCGTGCGCGCACCGCGCCGCATGGTGGGCGACGTCTGGCTCTTCGAGCCGGTGGCGGGGGCGGCCGCGAGCGAGGAGCCGCTGGCCGAGCGCGTCGTCGAGGCGCTGCTCGCGCGGACGCTCCCCAACGGCGGCGACCTGGTCGACGCGACGGCCGGGCGGGGCACCATCGCCTCGGTCGCGCGTCGGCACGGGGTGCGCTGCTGGTCGGGCGACGTGGTGCCCGGCGCGCCCTTCGTGGTCGAGGCCGACGCGCGCGAGCTGCTCACCGGGGCGGTCCCCGGCATCGCGCGCCACTGCGCCGACCTGCTGGTCCTCCACCCGCCCACCTTCGCGACGTGGGCGGCGTCGTCGCCGCACGCCGACGGCGGCCTCGACGCCTACCGCGACGAGGTGGGGGCGATGCTCGCGGGCTCGCTGGGGGTCGTCCGCCCCGGTGGCTTCGTGGCGGTGATCGCGCGCCCGGTGCGCGAGCGCGGCGCGGTGTGGCTCGCGACGTCGCACCTGGCCGAGAGCCTCGCCGACACCGGCGCGAAGCTCGAGGCGTACGTCGTGGCGGTGGACGCGGCGGCGTCGGAGGACTGGCTCGTGTTGTTGGCGCGGGTGCCGGACGGGGCGTGAGGGAGGGGGTGGGGCGACACTTCGCCTCAAGCGGTCCGCGAGCCCGTTACCGAGGAGGTGGTCCGAGCACGGCTTCGAGGCGCTCGACGGCGCGTGCGCGGCGAGTGGGCGTCATGCGATCGAGGTTCGCCTGCTTCCAGCGGATGGCAGGCAGATCTTGGATCTGTGGGATCCCGGTGAGGCCCCAATCCGGTTCGCCCCGCTTGAATCCGACCAGGAACGAGCGGTGGGCCACCGGCATGCTGTCGACCAGCGTGCGGACGAGCTCGGTGCGCGTCGCGATGAGGTCCTCGACCGTGGACGCGGCCGCGTCGCTCGTCATCCCGTCGAACTCGGAGCGGAACGTTGCGCGCAAGTCCTTCGGGCGCGCTTCGAGCACCTCGGCGATCGGGCGGTCGTGGCTGATGAGGTAGGCGAGGAAGGACCGGCGTGTACGGTCGTCGATGCCTTCGTGGGCCAGCAGCTCTCGAACGTCGAAGAGGTCGCGTGGATGCTGGCGGTCGAGCGCGGCCACGAGCTTCCCGGCGTACAGGTCGGGGAACGACACCAACCGGACGCGGGCGTAGCCGAACCGCTGCTCGACGACCGGGTGGACGTCGCGAACCTCCGGGCCGTACACGCAGCCGCGCAGGACGGGCGTGACCTCGAGCTTCACCTGTGCCCGGCCGCGCTGAACGATCAACTTCGTCACCGTCTGCGTTCGGAGATCTGGCACGGCACGAGCGTGGCTTCCTGGGATCGTTCGACCGATTGCCGTCGCGATGCGGGTCAGGCTCAGGTCGATGGCTTCGAGCGACGCTTCGCGGTCCGTGGCCGGCAGGAACGTGAGGTCGAGGTCGACCGAGAGCCGCGGCATGGGGCGGTGGAAGAGGTTGATGGCGGTGCCGCCCTTGAGCGCGAGGTCGTGCTCGTCAGCGAGCAGCGGTAGGACGCGCACCAGGAGCGCCACGCGTTCGGTGTACCGCTCAGCCGCCGGCATCGAGGCTCCGTGGGTAGGTGATGCGGTAGGTCGGATCGAGTCGCCCGTCGGGGACGAGCGCCCGGTTGCCGCTGCCGAGGTCGATGCGGTCGCGCTCGAGGCGCTCGCGCCATGGTTGGGCGTGGCGGTCGGCGAACCAAAGCGCGAGCCGACGGGCCTTGACGCTGCGCGCGGTCTCGAGCAGACGCTGCAGGAGGACGGGGCGCAAGGTGCTCAAGCCTTCGCCGATGGCGTCGGCCATCTCGAAGGAGATGCGGTGGGGGACGTCCGCGAGGAGCTCGATCCACGCGCGCTCGGGGGCCGACAGGAGCAGCGGATGGCGGACGCTCGGGTCGAGGGGCACCACCGTGCGATCGCCACCACCCGCCAGGTCCGAACCCTCCGTCGCGAAGAGCGGAGCGATGGAGCGGGCTTCGAACGTCGGCATGTCGGGGAGCTGGCGGAGCCATGAGGGCAGCGGCTCGTCCGTGTAGAGGATGACCGACGACGGCGGGCCGGGTGACAGGTACGGTCCGTACCCATGGAGCTCCAACGCGGTGCGCCCGCCGACGTGGAGCGCTCGGTGCATCAGGTGCTGCAGCGAGGCGACGACCGCTTCCCACGTGAGCACGCTGGCGGGCGCCTGATAAATGCCGCGCGCCGGCCGCTCGAGCCAGCCGGCGGCCACGTACTGGCTGCGCAGGCTCGTCGAGTACCCGGCTTCGCCCAACCAGTCGGCGTCGACGACCATGCCTTGGGGGATCGAGCGGAGGAGCTGGTTCAGCTTCTGCGCGTTTTGCGTAGCCACGCTTCGCATCGTAGCAGTTTGTCGAACCCAATGTTTGGTATTTTCGGTTTTTGCGTAGCCACACTGCGCAAAGCCCTAGCTCGTCGCATCACGGATCCATGGGAGCACGCGGCCAGTGGGCCGATCCCAGAGCGGACCTCCTCCGGTCGCGCGGCAGCCGCCCCGGAGCCGGTTCGCCGGAGCGGCTGTGGCGGGCAGGCCGAATCGAGTACGGTCTGCACCATGAACCTCGTGAAGCTCGGGAAGAAGGGGCGGGTGACCATCCCCAAGGCGGTGCGCGACGCGCTGGCCGTCGAGGGGGAGACCTGGTGGACCGTGGCCGCGACGGCCGACGGCGCCATTGTCATGCGGCCAACGTACGCCGACCTCATCGAGCTGTACGACGACGCGCGCGTCGCGGCCTTCCTCGCCGAGGACGAGCTGGCTCCGGACCTCGTGGTACGCGTCAGCGCCGCCCTCGAACGCGGCGTCGGCCCGCGCCGCGGGGGCCTCAAGGGTGCCTACGCGGCCGCGATCGACGAGTGGGCGGCCTCCGACGACGCGGCGGACTGGGACGCGCTGGCCGGCGACGGCCTGGAGTCCTGAGCCCTCACCTCACGCGACCAACCGCCCACCCGCTCCCGGATCCAGGCTCGCACCCTCCTCGAACCACCCCCGCAGCGACGCCACCGCGTGCGTCGCGGCCGACCCCAGAGCGTGCCCCATGCTCGGATGCGCCGTCGCCAACGGCAGGAAGAGCCCGTGGGTGAGCCCGAAGCCGGGGCCGTCGTGGTGGGCGATGGGGCTCCAGTAGCCCAGCGTCCAGGCGGGGCGCCGGGGGCGAGCTGCCGCTCGAGGAGCTCGGCGCAGATCGCATGGGCACGCGCCTCGGGCAGCTGACCGTGCAGCGTTAGCGCCACGGCGAGCGACCGAACGTCCACCGGGTCACCGATTCGACCCACCTCCAGGATCGCGAGCGTGGAGCCGACGTCGACCGCGAACGAGACCTTGTACCCGTCCGGATGGCGCTGCGGCATCAGGCCGAGCCCGTCGCCCTCGACCGCGGCGACGGAGTCGTTCATCAGGGCGCGGCCGAAGCCCTCGCCCTGGGCCTCGAGGCGTGGCTTCGCCAGGCGTTCGGTGATGCCGAGCACCGCGCTGGGCGCCACGTCCATCCCCCGCTCGGGGTGGGGTAGCACGGCGCGCCAGGCCCGGGCGCGGTCGCCGAGGCGCTTCGCCGCCTCGCCCCAGGCCCACGCGGCGAGGACGGCCTGGACGCCGCCGGTGGTCGCGACGCCGGCCGCGTGGTGGAGGACGTGGTCGATGGGCAGCGGCACGCCGGTGACCAGCGCCACGTCGCCGCTGCGTGGGTCGTGGCGCACGGCGGCGCCGCGCGCGTGCTGGCGCAGCTCGTCGAGTAGGGGGGCGATCGCCTGCGCGTCGGCGCGGCGCCACACGGGCGTGGTGATGCGCAGCCAGGGCGTGCACCCGGCGACGTCGTCCTCGACCTGCACGCGCTGGTGCAGCCCGGGGGCGATCCACCAGGTGAAGCCGTCGGGGGTCTCGTGCGCGCGCCGCTCGCGCTCGATCTCGAGGGTGCGGGCGACGCCGTACAGGGCGAGGGGCGCGATCGGGTCGGATGGCATGGACGGTCCTCCGTGGGGGTGGGATCGCTCCATGGTCGGGGGGTGGGGATGGTCAACTCGGTTGAGCTTGTGTGTTCGGCCTCAGGCCATCGCCACGCCCGCCCGTCCGAACCGCGCCCGCGCTGGCGAGAGCCTGGTGGGCGGTTCGCCAGGGTGACGCCCCCCTTGCGGACCTCGGCGCCCTACGATGCTCGCGTGGCGAGCGCGCCTGACATCGATTGACATCACATGACGTCGCGACTATCGTGGCGGCAAGGAGGTGGGTATGGCGCAGATCACCGCTCGTCTACCCGAGGAGCTCGTCGTGGCGCTCGATGGCGCCGCGTCGCAGTTGCGTCGTTCGCGCGCCGACGTCGTGCGCCAGGCCATCGAGTACTACCTGGACGACTTCGAGGACGTCGCGGCGGCCATCGCGGCGCTCCAGGATCCAGCTGACCCGGTCCTGGATTGGGCGAGCGTCCGCCGTGACCTACTCGCTCAGGATTAAGGCGAGCGCGGCGAAACAGATCGCGCGCCTCGACGTCGAGGCGCGCCGGCTCGTCGTCGAACAGATCGATCGGCTCGCGTCGGATCCGCATGTGGGCACGGTACTCAAGGGCGAGTTCCAGGGATTGCGGCGCGTCCGAGTCGGTGTCTACCGCATCGTGTTCGAGGTCCAGGATCGCGAGCTCGTCGTGTTGGTCGTACGGGTTGGTCACCGAAGCAGCGTGTACCGGCGTCGCTGAGGTCGAGTGGGGTGGACGATTCGTTGCGGCGGGCGCTCCAGGCGCCCCTCGCTCCGGCGCCCCGCCAGGCGTATGACGCGTGGTTTCGAGCGCCCGGTCGATCCGGCTGCGGGTCCAACAAGTGTTATAACAACCCCATGGCGACCACGACGACCGTCCGCAAGATCGGCAACTCCTACGGCGTCATCCTCGGGAAGGACGTCCTGGAGCAACTCGGCGTCGGACCGGGCGACGCCCTCTTCGTCGTGCGCACCGACGACGGCGTGCGCCTGACGAGCTTCGATCCGGAGTTCGCCGAGGCGATCGAAGCCGGCCGTGACTACATGAAGCGCCACCGCGACGCGCTCCGTGAGCTCGCCAAGTAGTGAAGTGACCTCGCCACGTAGCGAGCCGCGCTGGCTGACGCTCGCGATGGCCATCGCGCTGCACGAGGAGTCGATCGCGCGCTTCGGCGGCACCGCAGGGCTCCGCGACGTGGGTCTGCTCGAGGCGGCCCTCGCGCGGCCGAAGAACCTTCATGCCTACGACGGGATCGAGGACGTTCCGACGCTGGCGGCCGCGTACGGCTTCGCGATCGCGCGCAACCACCCGTTCGTCGACGGGAACAAACGGGTGGCCGTGCTGCTCGTGGCGGTCTTCGCGGCGCTGAACGGCCTCCGGTTCGATCCCGATCAGGTCGACGAGGTCGCGACGTTCTTGGCGCTCGCCGAGGGAACGATCGAGGAACCCGCGTTCGCGGTGTGGGTCGCGGCGCAGGGCTCGTGAGAACATCAAGCGGGACGCGGAGGTAGCAAGATGCCCCGAAGCTGGAAGGAACTCCGATCGAAGGCCGTGGCCGAAGGTCGCCTGGACGAGGGACGGGTTGCGGAGGCCAAGGCGCGACACCTTGCCTGCGTACGAGCCCACAGGAGGCGCTCGGCGACGAACTCGAGGTGAGCGCGCGCTTCGGTGACGAGCGCATCCTCATCGCCGGCTGAGCTACGACCAGTCGCCCAGATCCCCGATCAAGGCGTCGATCACGACCTCCTCCTCGACGTTGACGCCCTGCTCTTTCATGGCCTCGGCCAGGCGCGGCTCCCACGGCGTCGCCTGCGGCGCACCGGTCAGCGTAGGAAGCGCGTCGCCACGAAGCCGAATCGCGGCCACGTAGGCGTCCGCGTCGTAGCGCCAGGGCCGCCAGCCCACGTGCGAAGCGAGCGTCTTGGCGATGGCGACGCCACCCCAGTCGAAGTCGCCGTGGTACCGCATCGCGGCGCCGTGGGCCGCGAGGTGGCGAAGGAGCACCACCGCCGCGGCGCTCGGTTGGCCCTGCAGGCAGACGAGCGGGGGCGACGCGCTGCCGAGGGCATCGGCCGCCGCCGCCACGACCGCCGGGTTCTCACAGACGAAGACCACACCTGGCACCGGACCCACGTCGTCCGCGGTCAACTGCCGGAGCGTGAGCACGACGGGCTGCCCCTGCACTGCGAACTGCGCGAGCGCGCCGGCCAAGCCCGGATTAGCAAGGGATCCCGGCAGCCCGAGCGCGAGCACCGTGCTGGAGAGGTCGTCGACGACCGCGCCGACGGCGGCCCACACGTCCCGTCGCCAGGCGGCCGAACCCGGGCGCGCGGCGGTCGTGGAGACCCCGTCCGCCGCGTGGCGTCCGAGCACCTCCGCCGCCGCGGCCGCCAGACCGCCCAGCGCCGTGCCGGCGTCGAGCGCGTGCGCGCGGTCGAGGACCCGCGCCGAGAAGCGCGCGATCGACTCGCCTTCGGCCGGCAGCGCGGCGACCACGGCGCGAAGCTGAGCGATCAGCGCCGAAGCCTCCACGGCGCTGCCGGCGACGCGCCGCAGCTGCCCCCGCGCCCGCAGGCCCTCGAGCCACTCCGTGAGCTCGGGTCGGAGGTCCGCCAGCGCCATCAGTTCGGCGGTCACCGACGCCCATGCCCGCTGCTCTTCCTCGCGCACGCGGGGGTCGGCGACGGGTCCGGTGAGGGCGACGACGGCCGACGCGAGCCCGGCGGGCCAGGCGCCCGACGATCGGAGCATCTCCTCGAGCCGCTCGAGCGAGAGGGAGGTGGAGCGTCCGGCCGGCACGGCGCGACCGACGAGCCGCGCGACCGCGAGGCGCTCTCCGTCCGTCGCGTCGGGGCGCATGATCGTTCCCTCGAGCGGCCGCCCGCGCTCGAGGCGCGCGCGCGCGATATCTCCTCAGGCCTGCGCTGCCTGGTCTGCCGCAACGAGAGCATTGACGATTCCAACGCCGAACTGGCGCGCGATCTGCGGCTTCTGGTGCGCGAG
>JARGGE010000106.1 GCA_029210865.1 Trueperaceae bacterium | reverse complement strand
GGAGGACATCTTCTACATCACGGTGCAGGAGATGGCCGCCTGCTTCGACGGCACGCTGACCACCCAGGATCTGCGGCCGCTGATCGCGCTGCGCCGGGCGCAGTACGCCGCCTACGCGGCCGAGGACCCCCCGCCCCGCATCATCACCCGCGGGCCGATCTACTGGGGCAACGACCTCGGCCCCGAGCAGGACGCCGCCGGCGACGCCGCCGCGCTCGAAGCGCCGCTCGTCGGCGTCGAGCCGCGCCGGGGCGGGGACGTCGTAGTTGAAGTCCTCGATGGTGACGCGCTCGATGCGCTCGCCGAGCGTCTTCTCGATGCGTCGGACCATGTCGCCGTCGTCGGGGGTGACGAAGGTGACCGCGTCGCCCTCGGCGCGCGCCCGGCCGGTGCGGCCGATGCGGTGCACGTAGGCCTCCTCGGTGTCGGGGACGTCGTAGTTGACGACGTGCGACACGAGGGCGACGTCGATGCCTCGGGCGGCGATGTCGGTCGCCACGAGCACGTGCACGTCGCCGCGCTTGAAGCCGTCGAGGGCCTCCTGGCGCTTGCGCTGCGACAGGTTGCCCTGCAGCGACGCGACGAACAGGCCGCGGCCGTCGAGCTTCTCGGCGAGGCGCTTGGCGCGGTGCTTGGTGCGCGTGAAGACGAGCACGCGGCGGGCGTCCCAGCGCTTCAGGAGCTCGAGCAGCAGGTCGGTCTTCAGGTGCGCCCCCACCGGGTAGAGCGCATGGGACACGGTCTGGGCCGGCGCGATGCGGTCGACGGCCACGGTGACCGGGTCGCGCAGCGTCTCGTCGACCAGGTGGCGGACCGCGCCGGGCATGGTCGCCGAGAAGAGCAGCGACTGGCGCTCGCGCGGCAGCTGCGCCAGGATCTTGCGGATGTCGGGCAGGAAGCCCATGTCGAACATGTGGTCGGCCTCGTCGAGCACGAGCGTCTCGATCTGCGACAGGTCGCCGTACCCCTGCGAGAGCAGGTCGAGCAGGCGCCCCGGGCAAGCGACGATGACCTCGGTGCCGCGGCGCAGCGCCTGGATCTGAGGGTTCATGCCGACGCCCCCGTAGACGGTGGCGCTGCGGATGCCGGTCGCCTGGCCCAGGTCGGCGAAGGACTGGTGGATCTGCTCGGCCAGCTCGCGCGTCGGGGCGACGACGAGCGCGCGGGTGACGCCGCGCTTGGGGTTGCGGGCGATGCGGTCGAGGATCGGCAGCGCGAAGGCCGCGGTCTTGCCGGTCCCGGTCTGGGCGAGGCCCAGCACGTCGCGGCCCGCCATGACGTGCGGGATGGCCTGGGTCTGGATGGGGGTGGGGTCGGTATAGCCGACGGCGCGCACGCCGCTCAGCACCCGCGCGTGCAGCGCGAAGGGTTCGAAGCTCATCTCGGGTAACACCTCTCGGCGGATCGCTAGCCGAGGCGTGCCCTCAACTCGTCCGCGGGGCCCGGCTCTAGCGCCGGACCGGGCAGTGTACACGCCACGCGCCAGATGAACGTCGCGCGGCGACCGTGCCGCTGCGATGACCGCGGGACTTCCGGCCGTACCCCCGCGGGGACCCCTTCGGTACCGTTGGTACGAACACTCGGTGATGCCCCCAAGACTCACACACGGAATCGGACCGGGTGTCCATTCGTTCGAGCGTGGAGGGAAGGCTCATGAGATCGTACGCAGACATCCAGGAAGTGCTCGCCGATCAAGCCGAATACCTGCTCGGACACACGTGTGGGACGATCCCCCGGGAGCAGCTCCATCTGCCCGGGCCCGATTTCATCGATCGAGTGACCTCGAAGACCGATCGCAGTCCGGCCGTGCTGCGCAACCTGCAGTCGCTGTACGACCATGGCCGTCTGGCCGGTACCGGATACGTCTCGATCCTCCCCGTCGACCAGGGCATCGAGCACTCGGCCGGAGCGAGCTTCGCCCCGAACCCGATCTACTTCGACCCGGCGAACATCTGTGAGCTGGCCATCGAAGGCGGCTGCAACGCCGTCGCCTCGACGCTCGGCGTGCTCGGGGCGGTGGCGCGCCAGTACGCGCACAAGATCCCGTTCATCCTCAAGTTCAACCACAACGAGCTGTTGACCACCCCGAACACCTACGACCAGACCATGTTCGGTTCGATCGAGCAGGCCTTCGAGATGGGATGCGTCGGCGTCGGTGCCACGATCTACTGGGGGTCCGAAGAGTCCACGCGACAGCTCCAGGAGGTGTCGGCCGCCTTCGAACGAGCCCACGACCTCGGGATGTTCACGGTGCTCTGGTGCTATCTGCGCAACTCCGCCTTCAAGGTCGACGGTGTCGACTACCACGCGTCGGCCGACCTCACCGGCCAGGCCAACCACCTCGGGGTGACGCTCGAGGCCGACATCATCAAGCAGAAGCTGCCCACCAACAACGGGGGATACCCGGCGATCAAGGCCGGCAAGACGCACGCCAAGGTCTACAGCGAGCTGACGACCGACCACCCGATCGATCTCACGCGCTACCAGGTCGTCAACAACTACATGGGACGCATGGGTTTGATCAACTCCGGTGGCGCTTCCGGCAGCCACGACCTCCAGGACGCCACGGCGACGGCCGTGATCAACAAGCGGGCCGGCGGGACGGGGCTCATCAGCGGTCGGAAGGCGTTCCAGAAGCCCATGAAGGACGGCGTGGCGCTCCTGAACACGCTTCAGGACGTCTACCTGTGCAAAGAAGTCACGGTCGCCTAAGGAGCGAGCATGCGCATCGGAATCCTCACGGGTGGTGGTGACGTCCCAGGACTCAACGCCGCCATCAAGGCGGTCGTCAACCGAGCGGCCGAGCAGGGTCACGAGGTCCTCGGTCTGCGCCGCGGGTGGGCCGGTCTGTTGTACGTCGACCCGGCCGATCCTGCCTCTCTCGAGGAGTTCGCACAGCCGTTGGACCCGGCATGGGTGCGAACGATCGATCGCTCGGGGGGGACCACCCTGCACAGCTCGCGGACCAACCCTGGGAAGGTGAAGGCGTCCGACGTGCCCGCCTTCCTGACGCCGCCACCCGACGCCAAGCCGCCGTACGACTTCACGCCGCACGCGATCGACGTGCTCGAGGCGTACGGCATCGACGTGCTGATCCCGATCGGCGGCGACGACACGCTCTCGTACGGCCTCCGGCTCCACAACGAAGGCGTTCCGGTGATCGCGATCCCGAAGACGATGGACAACGACGTCCACGGCACCGATTACTGCATCGGCTTCTCAACCGCCGTCACCAGGGGCGTGCAGTTCGTGCACAACCTCCGGACCAGCACCGGGTCGCACGAGCGCATCGCCGTGATCGAGCTGTTCGGCCGCTACAGCGGGGAGACGTCGCTGATCACCGCCTATCTGGCCGGCGTCGATCGAGCCGTGATCTCCGAGGTCCCGGTGGACATCGATCGGCTCGCGGCGTTCCTGATCGACGACCGCAAGGCGAACCCGAGCCACTACGCGATGGTCACCGTGTCCGAGGGCGCGGTCATCGAGGGCGGATCGATGGTGCTCCGAGGCGAAGCCGACGCCTACGGCCACCGCAAGCTCGGTGGCGTCGGCGAGCAGCTGGGCGCCTTGCTGAAAGAGCGCACCCACATCGACATCATCAACCAGACCGTCGGCTACCTGATGCGATCGGGGAGCCCCGATTCGCTCGATCTGATGGTCGCCAACAACTACGCGGTGATGGCGGCCGACCTCGCCGTCGAGGGCCAGTCCGGCCGCATGGTGGCGCTGCGCGGCGGCACGTACACCAACGTCCCGATCTCGCTGATCGGGGAGGGCGTCAAGCGGGTCGACGTCGGGGAGATGTACGACACGAAGGCCTACCGGCCGAACATCCGGCACGTCGGCGGCAAGCCGATGTTCCTCTACTGAGTCGCATCGCTGGCCGTGGCCCGCGGAGCGACCGCTACCTCGGCGGCGCGTCGGGTACCCGCGTGGCGTACCGCGACCAGGCGTCGATGCGCACCGTCGGGAGCTTCGGCGCCCCGCGCGGGTACACGGACGCGTCGAGGAAGGCCAGCTCGGCGGCCAGCGCGTCCTGGGCGACCTCGGTCCACCACGTGCGCGCCTCGCCGTTCCAACGGTACCCGCGCGCCTTGAGCAGGTCCTTGGCGTCGAAGGGCGACTTCACCGCCCACAGCCGCACCGTGGTGGCGCGGGCGTTGGCGCGCAGGCGGTTGAAGGCGAGCTCGCCGTCGCTCGGCAGCGCTCGCCCCAGCAGGTCGAGCGTCGCGTACACGTCCTCGACCGCGCGATGCCCGTCGAAGAAGACGCCGTGGGCGAGGAGCAGCTGCTCGAGCTTGCCCGAGGCGAAACCCTCGCCGTCCTGCCACGGGACGTCGCGCCAGCTGCACGCCCAAGGGAAGCGCTGCAGCTCGGGCCAGCGCTTCTCGGCGAAGGGGCGGTCGAAGCCGGCGTTGTGGGCCACGACGAGCCCGACGCCGTCGAGCAGTTCGGTCACGCGCGCGTCCGGGAAGCGCTGGCCCGCGAGGTCGGCGTCGCTCAGTCCGGTCAGGGCCGCGACCTCGGGGGGCAGCGGCCGGCCAGGGTCCTCGAGCGCGCTCAACTCGCCCGTGACGCCCAGGATGCGGCCGTCGGGGTCGTAGGCGAAGCGCACGAGCCCGATCTCGATCGGAACGTCGACGGCGGCATCGAGGCCGGTGGTCTCGAGGTCGATCACCACGGCCTCGCGCGCGCCCTCGGGCAGCGACGCGCGGTCGATCCGCGGCGTGCGGCGCAACCGGCGCAGCACCTTGTAGGCTCCGCTGGCCTCCAAGCGGGCGGCCAGGGCTTCGAGGTCGTCGGGGCGGTCGCTCATGCCCGGACGCTAGCACGGGGCCGCGAGACCACCGTCGGCGGCCGGGCACCACCGTCCCCGAAGCGCTTGACGGATACCCATGGGGGGTATTAGGCTCCGGGGGTCGAAGGAGGACGCATGCTGTTCCAACACATCTACGACGAGGACCTCGCCCAGGCGAGTTACCTCATCGGTTGCCAGGCGACCGGCGAAGCGATCGTGGTCGACCCCCGCCGCGACGTCGAGACCTTCGTGGCCCTTGCCGCGCGCCACGGCCTGCGGATCACCCACGTCACCGAGACCCACGTCCACGCCGACTTCCAGTCCGGCGCCCGCGAGCTCGCCCAGCGGACCGGCGCGCGCCTGCACCTCTCCGCCGAAGGCGCCCCGTCCGAGGACGGGGGCCTCGACTGGAGCTACGCCTTCGCCCACGAGCCGCTCCACCACGGCGACGTCGTCACCGTCGGCAACGTGCGCGTGCAGGCCGTCCACACCCCGGGGCACACCCCCGAGCACCTGGCGTTCCTCGTGACCGACGGCGCCACCACCGAAGAGCCCGGCTTCTTCCTCACCGGCGACTTCGTCTTCGTCGGCGACGTCGGCCGCCCCGACCTGCTCGACGAGGCCGCCGGCGGGGTCGACACCCGCTTCGAGGGGGCCAAGCGGCTGTTCGCCAGCCTGCGCGACCGCTTCCTCGCCTTGCCCGACCACGTCCAGGTGTGGCCCGGCCACGGCGCCGGCAGCGCCTGCGGCAAGGCGCTCGGCTCCGTGCCGAGCACCACCGTCGGCTACGAGCGGCTGGTCGCCTGGTGGGTGCCCTACGTGACGAACGGCGACGAGGCCGGCTTCGTCGACGTCCTCCTCGAGGGCCAGCCCGACGCGCCGCTCTACTTCGGCCGCATGAAGTGGACGAACAAGGAGGGCCCGGCGCTCCTCGGCCAACGCCCGCCGCTGCCCGAGCTCGACGTCGCCCAGCTCCACGAGCGCCTCACCGTCGGCGACCTCGTCTTGGTCGATACCCGCGTCATCGAGACGGGGCGCCTCGACCACGTCCCCGGCGCCTACGTGGTGCCCGAGGGCAAGAAGTTCGCCACCTACGGCAGCTACACGATCGTCCCCGAGAAGGACCCGCGCGGCCTGGTGCTGCTCGCCGCCGACGCCACCCAGGCCGCCTCGATGCGCGACCGCCTCGCCTGGACCGGCATCGACCGCGTGGTCGGCTACGTGACCTCGCTCGCGGGCCTGACCGCCGGCCCGGTGCCGATGGTGCCCCCCACCGGCCTCGCCGACGTGCCGGACGCCTTCGTGCTCGACGTGCGCACCGCGTCCGAGTACGCCGCCGGCGCGATCGCCGGCGCGCTACAGCGCCACGTCGGCCGGGTCGCGTACCGCCACGACGACCTGCCGCACGACCGCCCGATCGTCGTCTACTGCCAGACGGGCGCCCGCGCGACCGTCGCCGCGGGCGCGCTGCGCGCGCTCGGCTTCGCGGACGCGCGCGAGCTCGACGGTTCGTACGACGCGTGGGTGGCCGCCGGTCGTCCGACCGCCGCTCCGACGTCGCCGGTCCCGGCCTGAGCCGCCCTCGCCCGTGCGACGCGGGGGGTGGCCGTTCGGCCACCCCCCGCGACCGTGAGGTCCCACGATGACGCGCACCCGCCGCCCCTTCCCGCTCAACCCCGCCCCCTGGTTGCGGCGCTACGATCGCCGCGACCTCGCCCCCGACCTGATGGCCGGGCTCACCGTCGCGGTGATGCTCGTGCCGCAGGGGATGGCCTACGCGCTGCTCGCCGGCATGCCTCCGGTGGCGGGCCTGCTGGCCTCCACGCTGCCGATCGTCGCCTACGCGGCCGTCGGCTCGTCGCGCGCGCTCGCGGTGGGGCCGGTCGCGATCGTCTCGCTCCTGACCTTCGAGGCGGTCCATCGCCTCGCCGAGCCCGGCAGCGCCGAGTACCTCACGCTCGCCGCCACGCTGGCGCTGCTGGTGGGCGTCCTGCAGTTCGGCCTGGGCCTGCTGCGCTCCGGGGTGGTCGTCAACTTCCTCTCCCACGCGGTCGTCTCGGGCTTCACCTCGGCCGCCGCGATCGTAATCGGCCTCTCGCAGCTGCGCCACCTCGTGGGCGTGCCGCTCGACGGCTCGCACCCGCTCCGCACCGTGGTCGACGCGGTCACGCGCGTCGGCGAGATCCACCCGACGACGCTGGCGATCGGCCTCGTGGGCATCGCCCTGCTCCTCGCCGGTCGCCGCCTCCACCGCCGCTTCCCAGGGCCGCTGCTGGTGGTCGTCCTCGGGACCGCGGTCGTCGCCGCGTTCGGTCTGGACGCCGCGGGCGTCCGGACGGTCGGCGAGGTCCCGGCGGGTCTGCCCACGTTCTCGTGGCCGGCCCCCACCCTCCCCGACGTGCTGGCGTTGCTGCCGACCGCCCTGACGATCGCCTTCGTCGGCTTCATGGAGTCGATCGCGGTCGCCCGCGCGCTCGCGGCCAAGGAGCGCGAGCAGGTCGACCCCGACCGCGAGCTCGCCGGCCTCGGGCTCGCGAACCTGGTCGCCGGCGTCATCGCGGCGTTCCCGGTCACGGGCGGCTTCTCCCGGTCCGCGGTCAACGCTCAGGCGGGTGCCCGCAGCGGCCTGGCGAGCGTGGTCACCGCGCTCCTGGTCCTGGTCACGCTCGCCTTCCTCACCCCGGCCTTCCGCGACCTGCCGCAGGCGGTGCTCGCCGCCATCGTGCTGGTCGCGGTGAGCGGGCTGGTCGACCTCGCCGAGCCGCGCCACCTCTGGCGCCTGCGGCCCAAGGACGGCGCCACGTGGCTCGTCACCTTCGTCGCGACGCTCGTGATCGGGATCGAACCCGGCATCCTGATCGGCGTCGCCACCTCGCTCGGGCTCTTCGTCGTCCGCAGCGCCTTCCCGCACGTCGCGCGCCTCGGCTGGCAGCGCGACGAGGGACTGTGGCGCAACCTGCGCCGCTACCCGGACGCCGCGGTGGTCGCGGGCGTGGAGCTGCTGCGCTTCGACGCCGCGCTCTACTTCGCGAACGCCGCCTTCCTGCGCACCACCGTCGAGGAGTTGCTCGCCGCGCGCCCCGACACGCAGCGGCTGGTGCTCGACCTGGGCGGGGCGCACGACATCGACGCGGTGGGCGTCGAGACGCTGCTGGCGCTGCTCGTCGACCTCGAGCAGCGCGGCGTCGCGACCGCCGTCGTCGGTCTCAAGGGGCCGGTCCGCGACGTGCTCGATCGGGCCCACTGGAACGCCGAACGGCGCGCCCAGGTCGCCTGGCCCTCGATCGAGCACGCCCTGGACGCCTGGGGGATCGCGCACCCGGCGCGCTGAAGCCGGCGCGCAGAAGCCACCGCGCTGAAGCCGGCGTACCGAGCCGGGCGCACTGAACCGGGCGCGCCGAACCGGGCGCGCAGCCCGCAGCGCAGCGACCGGCCCGCGCCGACCCCGGCGCGCCGGCACCGCGCGCGCCCGGTACGATGGCGCTCGTGTCCACACCTCACCCACGCCCGCCGACG
>JARGGE010000105.1 GCA_029210865.1 Trueperaceae bacterium | reverse complement strand
CGCGGCGCTGCACCAGCGCCACCGCCCCGACCACGCCCGTCAGCAGCAGCACCCCCACCAGGTGGAAAGCGAGGAGGAAGTCCCCGTAGAGGACGTCGGCGATCCCGCCGGCGCTCCCGCCGTCGAGCGCGGCGCGCACGAGGGCGGCGTCGCCCAACGGACGCCCCTCGAGGAACACGGCGACCGCGACCGCTGACGCCGCGACCACGCCCGCGGCGTAGGCGGCCCAGCGGAGCCCCGGCAGCGAGCGCTTGGGGCCGGTGACGTCGCCCACGTTGAGGAGCATGAGCACGAACAGGAACAGCACCATGATGGCGCCCGCGTAGACGATCACCTGGACCGCCGCCAGGAAGTGCGCCTGCAGCGTGATGTACGTGACCGCGAGCGCGAGCAGGGTGCCGACGAGCGACAGCGCGGCATGCACCGGTTGGCGCAGGAGCACCACGCCGAGGGCGCCGACGATCATGACGACCGCGAGGACGACGAACCCGATCATCCGGGCTCCACCCCCTCGAGCTCCGGACGGCTCTCGGAGACGAGCCCGAGCCGCACGGCCTTGCCCTTGGCGGCCGCTTCGCGCCGCTGCCACTTGCCGCCGGTCGTGCCAACCATCAGGTCGTCCTTGCCGTACACGAAATCCTGATAGCGGAAGTCGGCCAGCTCGAACTCGTGGCCCAGCACGATGGCGCCGGTGGGGCACGCTTCCTCGCACATGCCGCAGAAGATGCAGCGGAGCATGTTGATCTCGTAGATGGAGGCGTAGCGTTCACCGGCCGACGTGGGGTGGTCGGGGTCGTTCTCGGCGGCCTCGACGTAGATGGCGTACGACGGGCAGGCGGCGGCGCAGAGGCTGCAGCCGATGCACTTCTCCAGGCCGGTGTCGGGGTGGCGCAGCAGGTGGTGGCGCCCCCGGAAGCGCGCCTGAACGGTCGCACGCTCCTCGGGGTACTGGACGGTCACCGGCTTCTTGAACAGGTGCCCCAGCGTGACGCCCATGCCTTTGGCGATCTCGAGCACGCTCACAAGTGGCCTCCTCGCAGGCGGGTGGAAGGGCGCGCGGCGGTCCGGGGGTCGCGGTCAGAGCACAAAGGCGATCACCGCCCCGGTCAGCAGCGCCGCGCCAAGGGCGATCTCGAACAGGTAGATCCACCCGAAGCGCATGAGTTGGTCGTAGCGGAAACGCGGCAACGTGGCCCGCAGCCAGATGAACAGGAACATGAAGATCGCCATCTTGGCGATGAGCCACATGAACGGCCAGTCCGAGATGCCCGGGATCAACCCGTCGAGGAAGGCCGGCCCCTTGTAGCCGCCCAGGAACAGCGTGCTGACGAAGGCCGAGGCGGTCATCATGTTCACGTACTCCGCCATCTGGTAGAGCGCCCACTTGATGCTCGAGTACTCGGTCAGGTAGCCCGCGACGATCTCCTGCTCGGCCTCGGGGAGGTCGAACGGGGTGCGGTTGACCTCGGCGATGCCGCTGATCACGAAGGTGACGAAGGCCACCGCGAGCGGCGCCCACAGCCAGGGGCTGACCGACCAGACGTTCAGCTCGACGATCTGGCGCAAGTTCAGGGTCCCGGCGATCATGACGAGCGAGAGGACCGACAGGCCGAGGCCGAGCTCGTAGCTGATCACCTGCGCGGCCGACCGGAGCGAGCCGAGCAGCGCGTACTTGCTGTTCGAGGCCCAGCCGCCGAGGAAGATCCCGTAGACGCCCATCGACGTCGCGGCCAGCACGTACAGCAGGCCGATGTCGAGATCGACGACCCAGGGGTCGAGGCCGAACAGGCTGCCCGCCGGACCCGCGGGGATCGCCCCGAAGGCGGCGAGCGCGAAGGTGATCGACAGGAAGGGCGCCAGCACGTAGACGAACTTGTCCGCGGCCGACGGCATGATGTCCTGCTTGAAGATCGACTTGAGCGCGTCGGCGATCGGCTGCAGGAGCCCGAAGGGGCCGGTGCGGTTGGGGCCGTAGCGGTGCTGCATGCGCCCGAGGATCTTGCGCTCGATCAGCGTCATGTAGGCGAACACGCCCAGCAGCGCGACCGCCATCGCCAGGCCCTTGAGGAAGACCACCCAGAGCGGTTCCATCAGGCGACCTCGAGCGCTCGGCGCTCGACGGCGACCTTCGCGAGGTCGACGTGGGCGGGACCGACGGGCTCGTCGGCGGTGGCGGGCACGGTCGGGTACCCCTCGGGGACCGTCTCGACGACCTGCACGACCAGCGTGCGGCGCACGCGGTCGACCGGCACCGTGACCACGTCGCCGTGGTGCACGCCGGCCCGGGCCGCGTCGGCGGGATGGAGCCGCAGCTTCAGCCCACCGACGGCGGCGCGCAGGTGGGGGTTGCGGTCGAGCACCTCGGGGCGCGCCATCGTCGGCACGCGCAACCCGCCGCGCGCCGCGGCCGGGGCTGCGGTCGGGGTGACGGTGGCGGTCTTGGGCCGCCCAGCGCGCTTCGCGGGCAGCATCGCGCCGAGGTCGGGCAGCGCCTCGAGGTCGATGCCGACGGCCTTCTTGAGCCAGCGGCGGGCGCTGCGGGTGCTGCGCCCCTCGAGGCGGGTCCCGAGCGCCTCGCCGAGCGCCTTCACGACGCCGGTGAGGTCGACGGCCTCGCCGGCGTCGACCGGCGCGGCGCGCACGGGCAGCGTGCGCCCTTCGAGGTTGACGACGGTGCCGTCCTTCTCGTACCCGGTGGCCGCGGGCAGGACGACGTCGGCCTGGCGCGCGGTGTCGGTGAGGAAGGCGGTGTGGACGACCAGCAGCTCGAGCTTGCGCAGGTGCTGGGCGACGACCGGATCGACCGCCGGGTCGAGGTTCGAGACCAACAGGGCCTTGGCGTCGCCGTCGAGCATGTGCGCGTACCCGTAGCGCGCGTGGCTCGGCAGCACGCCGATCGCCTCGAGGCCGTGGCTGTTCGCCATCGGTCCGAGCGGCATCGGCTTGGCGCCCACCGTGCGGCAGAAGGCGTAGGCGGCGGCCGTGGCGGCGGCGTCCGCGAGGACCCAGCCCCCCAGTACCACCACGGCGTTCTGGGCGGCCGCGAGCCCGGCGACGGCGGCGCCGATCGCCTCGGCGCGGTCGCCGATCTCGCGGCGGCGAGCGTGGCATCGTCGGCCGACGCGCGGTCGGCCGGCGCCTCGCCGGTCGCCTCCGCGAGCGCGGACAGCGCCCGGAAGAAGGCGCCCTCGCCGCCCACCGGGTAGGTGGCGGCGCGAGCGCCGAAGCGCATGAGGTCGACGCGGTACGGGGCCGCGACGGTCAGCAGACCGCTACGACGTGGCATGCGCTCCTTGAGCCGCAGGTCGGCGATCGGCGCGCCGTGGTCGAAGAGCGCCGGCGGCACGACGCCCTTGAGCGCGTCCTTGATGCGCAGGTCGACGACCGGCACCTCTTCGGTGACGTCGCCGACGACGAGGATCGCGTCGGACGTGGCCAGTTCCTCGAGTCGGGCGTTGCCGTTCGGGGCGATGACCCCACCGGCGGGCCGCGGCGCGTGGTCGAGGCGCCCGCTGCCGAGGTGGTCGGCCAGCGCGCGCGCGGCGACGCCCTCCTCGAGGGTCGCGTCGGCGCGGAGCGCGATGGCGACCTCCTTGCCGGGCAGCTCGGCGAGCTTGGCGCGCAGGACCTCCATGGCCTCGGGCCAGGTGGCCTCGACGAGGGCGTCGCCCCGGCGCACGAGCGGGCGCCGCACCCGGTCGGGCGCGTCGCCGTACTCGTGCCCGAAGCGGGTGCCGTCGTCGATCCAGCTCTTGTTGACCTGCGGGTGGTGGCCGGCCTTGACGCGCTCGATGCGCCCGGTGCGGGCGTCGACGACGATCGCGCTGCCCGAGGCGTCCTCGAGGCTGGTGGTGGCCGTGTGGTCGTACTCCCAGTTGCGGCCGCGGAAGCGGCTGGTGGTGTCGAGCAGCGCCCCCACCGGGCAGATGTCGGTGATGTTGCCGGTGAAGTTGCTGGGGAGGCCGTCCTCGAGGGTGCCGATGTACGTGTGGCCGCCGCGTTCGATGAAGTCGAGGACCTCGTCGCCCGGCACCTCCTCGAAGTAGCGCACGCAGCGCTTGCAGTGGATGCAGCGCTCGCGGTCGAGCGTGATCAGGTCGGAGAGCGCGTGGTGCTTCTCCTGGTGGCGCTTGTCGAAGACGAAGCGCGAGTGCCCGCTGCCGTACTCGTAGGCGCGGTCCTGCAGCTCGCAGGCACCGCCCTTGTCGCAGGTGGGGCAGTCGAGCGGGTGGTTGATCAGCGTGAACTCGACCATCGAGTTCTGCGCGTCCTTCACCGGCTCGGACGTGGTGTCGATGACCATGCCCTCCATGACGGCGGTGGTGCAGGTCGCCATCAGGTTGGGGAACCAGAAGACCTTGGGCTCGCCCGTGGCCTCGTCGAGGATCCACCGACCCTCGCGGTCCTTGCGCGGCGCGCCGACCTTCGCGAGGCACATGCGGCACGCGCCGATCGGCGACATGTAGGGCTGCGAGCAGAAGTAGGGGACGTCGCTCCCTGCGGCGAACACCGCGTCGATGGCGCTGGTGCCGGGGGCGAGGTCGAGCGCGACGCCGTCGACGACGACCTTCATGCCACCCACCTCGAGGTGCGCGGATGGAGCGGCGTGCCCGTGTCGACGAGGTGCTCGTACTCGCTCCGGAAGTGCTGGAACGAGGCGGCGACCGGCATCGCGCAGGCGTCGGCGAGCGGGCAGAAGGCGGTTCCGCGAAGGTGGCGCACCATCTCCTCCATCAGCGAGAGGTCCTCGCACGTGCCGAGGCCGGCGAGGAGCTTCTGGAACATCTTCGGCAGCCAGGTGGACACGCCCTCGCGGCACGGCGTGCACTTGCCGCACGACTCGTGGGCGTAGAAGCGCACGAGGTTGTACATGGCGTCCACGATGCACTTGGATTCCGGGATCACGATGACCCCGCCGGTACCGAGCATGGTGCCGGCCTTGGCCATCGAGGCGTAGTCCATCGGCAGGTCGAGGTTGGCGTCGGTCCAGGGGAGCATGGGCGTGCTCGAACCGCCCGGGATGAAGGCCTTGGCGGGCTCGGTCGGGCCGCCGGCCAGGTCGTAGATCAGTTCGCGGAAGCTCGCCCCCATCGGCAGCTCGTAGACGCCGGGGCGATGGACCGGTCCGGAGACCTGGTAGAGCTTGGTCCCCTTGCTGTCGTCGGTCCCCATCGCGGCGTACCAGGCGGCGCCCTTGTCGATGATGTGGACCACGCTGGCGAAGCTCTCGACGTTGTTGATCGTGGTGGGGCGGCCGTACACGCCCGCCTGCGCCGGGAACGGCGGTTTGAGGCGCGGGTTGGCGCGCAGCCCCTCGAACGAGTTCATCAGCGCCGTCTCCTCGCCGCAGATGTAGGCGCCGGCGCCGCGGTGGAGGATCAGATCGAAGTCGACGCCGGTACCGAGCACGCCGGTGCCCAGGACGCCAGCGGCGCGCGCCTCGTCGATGGCGGCCTGCAAGCGCTCGTAGGCGCGGTAGTACTCGCCGCGCACGTAGAGCACACCTAGGGTCGCCTGGATGGCGTACCCGGCGATGAGCATGCCCTCGATCACCTGGTGCGGGTCGTCCTCGAGCAGGTAGCGGTCCTTGAAGCTGCCCGGCTCGGACTCGTCGGCGTTGCACACGATGAAGCGCTGGCCGCCGTCGGGCGGGGGCATGAACGACCACTTGAGGCCGGTGGGGAAGCCGGCGCCGCCGCGGCCGCGGAGCCCGGAGGCCTTGACCTCGTCGATCACCTGGGCGGGCGTCCTCTCGGTGAGCGCCTTGGTGGCGGCCGCGTACCCGCCGTGGGCGCGGTACGCGTCGAGCGTGTGGGCGCCCTCGACGCCCACGTAGCGGTACAGGGTGACCTCGAAGCGCGGATCGAAGCGGCTGGTGATGGGGCGAGAGCTCTCGGCGACGGTGCTCACGCGGCACCTCCTGCGTCCGTGGGGTCGGCGGGCGTCGTCTGCCGCTCCGCCTTGGCCGCGGACGCGTTGTCGCCGCCACGCTCGCGCGTCGGGGGCGGGAGCTCGTCGCGGCGCATCGCCTCGAGCAGGGCGTCGACGCCGGAGCGCGTCACCCGCTCGTAGAAGGCGTCGTTCACCTGCAGCACCGGCGCGGTGCCGCAGGAGCCGAGGCACTCGACGTTCTGGATCGAGAAGCGCCCCTCGGCGTCGGTCTCGCCGTTCACGAGGCCGGTGCGCTCGCACACATGGGCGTAGAGCTCGTCGCCGCCAGCGAGCGCGCACGACAGCGTGCGGCAGACCTGCAGGTGGTACCGGCCCACCGGCTGCTCGTGGTAGGTGCTGTAGAAGCTCATCACGCCCTTGGCCTCGGTCGCGGTGACGCCGATGATCTCGGCGATCTCCTCGATCCGCGCCTCGGAGACGTGGCGCTCGGCGCGCTGCACTTCCCAGAGCAGCGGCATGAGCGCGCTGCGGCGGCCGTACTCGGGGTAGCGCCCGAGGATCTCGGCGAGCAGCTCGAGCTTGTCGGCGAAGAAGGGTTGCAGGGTGGGCAGATCGACCATGGGGCTCACTTGTCGACGTCCCCGAGGACGGGGTCGAGGCTGGCGATGTTGACGACCATGTCGGCGAACAGGCCGCCGACGCAGGCGGGTTCGAGCGACTGCAGGTTGACCAGGCTGGGCACGCGGATCTTCACGCGGTACGGCATCGAGCCACCGTCGCTCACGAGGTGGTAGCCCAGCTCGCCGCGCGCCGACTCGGTGGCGACGTACGACTCGCCCCGCGGCGGGTGGAAGCCCTCGGTGACCAGCTTGAAGTGGAAGATGACCGCCTCCATGGAGTGCTCGAGCTCGCTCCGCGGGGGCAGGCTGATGCGCCGGTCGGGGTCCTTCACCGGGCCCGGCTCGAGCCGGTCGAGCGCCTGACGAACGATCTTGACGCTCTGCTCCATCTCGAGCATCCGCATCGAGAAGCGTGCGTGGCCGTCGCCAGCGTCGCTGGTCGGGACCTCGAAGGTGTAGTCCTCGTACCCGGAGTACGGCGCCGCCTTGCGCTGATCGAGCGCCACGCCGCTCGCCCGCAGCGATGGACCGGTGAGGCCGTGCGCGAGCGCGACGTCGGCGGGGATGATCCCCACGCCGTGGGTGCGGTCGAGGTAGATCGGGTTCTTGGCGAAGAGCGTCGAGTACTGGTCGAGCATCTTGGGGAAGCCGTCGAGGAAGGCCCGCGCCTTCGCCTCGAAGCCCTCGGGCAGGTCCTGGTAGAGGCCGCCCACCCGGAAGTAGCCGTAGTTCATGCGCACGCCCGAGACCATCTCGAACAGGTCGAGGATGGCCTCGCGTTCGCGCATCGTGTAGAAGAAGAGCGTCAGCGCCCCCATGTCGAGGATGCCGGTGCCCATGAAGAGCAGGTGGCTGGCGATGCGGTTGAGCTCGGTGAGGATGACGCGCACCCGCTGGGCCCGGACCGGCACCTGCGCGTCGAGGAGCTGCTCGGCCGACAGGACGTAGGCGAGCTCGTGGCCGAAGCCGTGCGCGTAGTCCATGCGGTTCGGGTACGTGACCGCCTGCTGGTACGTGCGGTGCTCCATCGTCTTCTCGAAACCGCTGTGCAGGTAGCCGACCTGCGGCGTCAGGCGCACGATGCGTTCGCCGTCGAGGTCGACCACCAGGCGGAGCACCCCGTGGGTGCTCGGGTGCTGCGGCCCGACGTTGATGCGCATGAGCTTGGTCTCGAAGTCGCCGTGGCGCTCGCGGCCGAGCTCCTGGATGCCGTAGCCCGTGCGTTCGAGCGTGCTCATGCCTCGCCTCCGCCTTCGGCGCCCGCGGCGTCGGTCGCGACGATCACCTCGGAGACCACGCCTCGCCGCGCGCCGCCCACCCAGCCGGTGCGGCCGCTCGAGGCACCGATCATCCCCGCGCGGAAGGCCGCGGGATCGAGGAAGCGACCGTCGTTGAAGAGCGTCGGCGACTCGCCGAGCGGGTAGTCCTTGCGCAGCGGGTGCCCCTCGAAGTCCTCGGGGGTCACGAGCTTGCGCAGGTCGGGGTGACCCTCGAAGGCGATGCCGAACAGGTCGTACACCTCGCGCTCCATGAAGCCGGCCGCCGGCCACAGGTCGGTGACCGTGGCGAGGGCGACCTCGTCGTCGAGGTGCGCCCGCAGCAGGCAGCGCTCGTTCGACGCGAGCGCGTGCAGGTGGTAGCTCACCGAGAAGCGCGGCCCGCGGTGCTGCGGGTACGTCAGCCAGTCGATGGCGAACACGTCGAGCAGCAGGTCGAAGCCGTGCTCGCGCGCGGTCCGGGCGGCGTCGTGCAGGGCGGCTCCTCGCTCACCCAGCAGCTCGCCAAGACCTACATCGGCAACCAGCGCACCGTGGACCGCAAGATCCGCGAGGCGATCCTGGCCACTCGCATCGAGGCGTCCCTGCGCAAGTCAGAGATCCTGGAG
>JARGGE010000104.1 GCA_029210865.1 Trueperaceae bacterium | reverse complement strand
GTCCGTGACGCGAAGGATAGCTGTGGTCGGTGTGGATGGGGCACGCTTCTCGGGCCTTCGTTCAGCATCCCGTTAGGTTTGGCACGTACGATGACGTACCGGCACGGGAGCCCCGGCCGCCGCCTCCGGTCGATCGCGCGCGGGCTGCACGTCGATCGCCGGGAACGAGGAGTTGCCATGACGCATGAACGCATCGCGGTCGTCGGTCTCGGGTACGTCGGCTTACCGGTCGCGCTCGCCTTCGCCCGCCGCTTCCCTGAAACCATCGGGTTCGACGTCGACGTCCGAAAGGTGACCTCGCTGCGAAACGGAGTCGATCGCAGCGGCGACGTCGCGGCCGAAGACCTCGCCAGCTCCGACTTGACCTTCACCCACGAACTCGAGGACCTCCGTGGCGCCACCTTCTTCGTGGTCGCCGTGCCCACGCCCATCGACGCCAACCGGCGCCCCGACCTGACCCCGTTGGAGCGCGCTTCCGAGTCGGTCGGCAAGGTACTGACCCCGGGCGCCGTCGTCGTGTTCGAGTCCACCGTCTACCCGGGCGTGACCGAGGACGTCTGCGGGCCCATCCTGGAGCGCGTGTCCGGGCTGCGGCGCGGCGTGGACTTCCACCTCGGGTACTCGCCCGAGCGCATCAACCCCGGCGACCACGAGCACACCCTCGAGCGGATCGTCAAGGTGGTCTCGGGTGAGGACGCGGCCACCCTGGACCGGGTCGCCGGTGCCTACGCTGCGATCATCGACGCCGGCGTGCACCGCGCGCCGTCGATCCAGGTGGCGGAGGCCGCCAAGGTCATCGAGAACACCCAGCGTGACCTCAACATCGCCCTGATGAACGAACTCGCGCTCATCTTCGACCGCCTCGGCCTCGACACGGTGGACGTGCTGGCGGCCGCAGGTACCAAGTGGAACTTCTTGCCGTTCCGCCCAGGGCTGGTCGGCGGTCACTGCATCGGCGTCGACCCGTACTACCTGACCACCAAGGCCGAGGAGGTCGGCTACCGCCCCGAGGTGATCCTCGCCGGCCGGCGGATCAACGACGGCATGGGGGCCTTCGTCGCGCAGAAGGTGGTGAAGCTCCTCTCGCAGCGGCCGGAGGGCCTCGGGCGACCGCGCGTGGGCGTGCTCGGCCTCACCTTCAAGGAGAACGTGGCCGACCTGCGCAACAGCCGCGTCCCCGACATCGTCCACGAGCTCGAGGCGTTCGGGGCGACGGTGCTCGTGCACGACCCGATGGTCGACGCCGATGACGCTCGACACGAGTACGGGCTCGACCTGCACGCATGGGCCGACCTGCGCGACCTGGACGCGTTGGTGGTCGCCGTGGCGCACCGCGCCTTCGCCGACCGGGTGCTGCCCGACCTGAGCCGGATGGTCAAGGCGGGCGGCGTCGTGGCGGACGTGAAATCGCTCCTCGACCCGTCCGCGATTCCAGGATCGCGGACCTACTGGCGCCTGTGATGAGGACGCCGACACGGCGGGTCGAGGGCCCACCGACCGTGACCGTCGTGCTGCCCATCCGCAACGAAGGGGACCACATCGAGGCATGCCTCGAACGGATCTTGGCCCAGGACTACCCGCATGAGGCCTTGGAGGTCCTGGTCGTCGACGGCCAATCGACCGACGGGACGCTGGACGCGGTGCGCCGGGTCCAGGAGCGGCATCCCGACGCCGACGTGAAGGTGCTCGAGAACCCGGCCCGGGTGGTCCCTCCAGCGCTCAACCTCGGCATCCGCGCTGCGCGCGGCGACGTCATCGTCCGAATGGACGGCCACACGGTGCCGGCGACGGATTACGTCTCGGCGTGCGTGGCCGCGCTCGGCCGCTCGGGGGCGGCCAACGCCGGCGGCGTCATCGCGGCCGTGGGCACCACGCGTTTCGGGCGCGCCGTCGCGGTGGCGTCGCTCCACCCCCTGGGCGCGGGCGACGCCCGCTACCGGATCGGCGGCGCGGCCGGCGACGTCGACACCGTGCCGTTCGGTGCGTTCCGGCGGCGGGCATTCGAGCGCGTCGGGTTGTTCGACGAGAGCCTGGTGCGCAACCAGGACGACGAGATGAACGTGCGCCTACGGGCGGCCGGGGAGCGCGTCTACCTCGATCCCGCCATCCGAGCCACGTACACGCCGCGCGGTACCGTGCGCGGGTTGTGGTCGCAGTACTTCCAGTACGGCTGGTGGCGCGTGGAGACCCTCAAGCGCCATCCGGGCACGCTGCGCTGGCGCCAACTGCTGCCGATCGGCATGACCGTGGCGTTCGTCGTCGCCGCGCTCCTGGCGCCGTTCTGGAACGTCGCCCGGGTGGGTCTGGCGATGGCAGCGATGGTCTACCTCGGCGTCCTGGGCGCCGTCGCGTGGCGGATCGCCCCGCCGCGCGTCGACGCGGCCCTGGTGGCGCTCGCGTTCGCCATCCTGCACTTCGCGTACGGCTTCGGTTTCGTGGTCAACGCCGCAACGGCGGGGCGCGCCCCGTACCGGGCCGAACCGGCCCGGGTGCCGCGCTTGGAGCCGCGCCCGGTGGGCGCGGCGGGGGAGGTGGGCGCATGATCCTGATCGATGAAGCGCTGCGGAAGCGCGAAGCCGAGGGGCAACCCATCCGCGTGGGCATGGTGGGCGCCGGGTTCATGGCGCGCGGGGTCGCGCGGCAGCTCCGGCACGCCGTGCCCGGGATGCGGCTGGTGGGCATCGCCAACCGCACGGTCGCCAAGGCGGTCGACGTCCTGCGGGCGGCGGGCCACGAGGACGTGCGTCAGGTCGACGACGCCGACCATTTCGCGCGTGCGCATCAGGAGGGGGTGCCGGCCGCCATGCAGGACCCCGCGCTGCTGTACGCGTCCGGGCTCGTCGACGTGCTGATCGAAGCCACCGGGGCGATCGAGTTCGGTGCGCACGTCCTGACCGGCGCCATCGCGCACGGCACCGACGTGGTGTCGATGAACGCCGAGCTGGACGCGACGGTCGGCCCGCTCCTGCAGCGCCGGGCGCTCGCCGCCGGTGTGGTGGTCACCGGGTCCGACGGCGACCAGCCGGCCGTGCAGCTCAACTTGGTCCGCACGGTGCGGGCGCTGGGCCTCACCCCCCTGGTGTGCGGCAACGTCAAGGGTCTGCAGGACCGCTACCGGACGCCGGCTACGCAAGCGGGCTACGCGGCCCAGTGGGGCCAGACGCCGGAGATGGTGACGAGCTTCGCCGACGGCACCAAGATCTCGTTCGAGCAGGCGCTGGTGGCCAACGCCTTGGGGTTCACGATCGCGCGCACCGCGATGGTCGGCCCCGAGTTCGGCGGCCATGTGGACGACCTGCGCGACGTCTACCTGCGCGAGGTGGGGCTGGAGCGCCTGCGCGAGTTCGGCGGCATCGTCGACTACGTGGTGGGCGCCCACCCCAGCCCTGGGGTCCACGTCCTGGCGGCCAACGACGACCCGGAGCGCGAGGTGTACCTGCGCTACGGCAAGCTCGGCGACGGCCCGCTCTACAGCTTCTACACGCCGTACCACCTGACCGCCCTCGAGGTGCCGCTGAGCGTCGCGCGCGTCGCGCTGTTCCGCGACCACGTGGTGACCAGCCTCCCCGAACCGCCGCGGGTCGACGTGGTCGCCTGCGCGAAGCGCGACCTGCAGGCGGGCGAGCAGGTCGACGGCATCGGCGGCTTCATGACCTACGGCGTGTGCGAACGCGCCGACACGGCGGCCGCGGACGGCCTGGTGCCCATCGGTGTGCTCGAGGGCGCGCGGCTCAAGCGCCCGGTCGCCCGCGACGGCTTCCTCACCCGCGACGACGTCGACCTGCCCGAGGACCGGCTGGTCGTCGCGTTGCGCGCCGAGCAGGACCGCGTCCTCGCTCCGCGCTCCGGCGGCGCGTCGTGATCGACGCCCCGTTCTGGTCAGGCCGCCGGGTCTTCGTCACCGGCCACACCGGGTTCAAGGGGAGCTGGCTGGCGTCCTGGCTGCTGGAGCTGGGCGCCGACGTCCACGGGTACGCCCTGCGGCCCCCCACCGAACCGAACCTGCACGACGCGCTCGGTCTCGGCGGCGCCTTCGAGGCGGCGATCGCGGACGTGCGCGACGCCGAGCGCCTGCGCTCGGAGCTCGCCCGCGCGCGCCCCGAGGTCGTGCTCCACCTCGCCGCGCAGCCGCTCGTGCGGCGCTCCTACGCCGACCCCCTCGAGACCTTCGGCAGCAACGTGATGGGCACCGCGAACCTGCTCGACGCGGTCCGCTCGGTGCCGGACGTGCGCGCCGTCGTCGTGGTGACCAGCGACAAGGTGTACGAGAACCGCGAGTGGCCGTGGCCGTACCGCGAGAGCGACGCGCTCGGCGGCCACGACCCGTACTCGAGCAGCAAGGCGGCGACGGAACTGGTCGCGGCGTCCTTCCGGCGCTCGTACTTCCCGCCCGCGGAGCTCGCGCGCCACGGCGTGGCGGTCGCGACCGCGCGGGCCGGCAACGTGATCGGCGGCGGCGATTGGGCGAGCGACCGGCTCGTGCCCGACCTCGTCCGCGGCTTCGCGCGCGGGGAGCCGGTGGTCATCCGCAACCCCGCCGCGGTGCGGCCGTGGCAGCACGTGCTCGAGCCGCTCGCGGGCTACCTGGTGCTCGCCCAGCGGCTGTACGCCGGCGACGCCGCGGCCTGCGACGGCTGGAACTTCGGGCCGCGCGAGGACGACGCGCGGCCGGTGGGCTGGCTCGCCGACCGTCTGGCCGAACGGTGGGGGCCGGGCGCGTCCTGGGTCCTCGACGCGGGCGCCCACCCCCACGAGGCCCATCTCTTGCGGCTCGACTGGTCGAAGGCGCGCACCCAGTTGGGGTGGCGCCCGCGCTGGGACCTCGCGACCACGCTCGACCGCACCGCGGCCTGGTACCGCGGGTACGCCGACGATCCCGCGGCGGCCGTCGCGCTCACGCGCGCCGATCGCGGGACCTTCGTGGGGTGAGGAGCGCCTCGGGACCGTGGCCCGCCAAAGGACGGCTTCAGAATCATGTAAGGCTCGCCGCGTAGGGTTGAGGTGGTTCGCGGGCGTCCGCTCGCAAGGCCCGACGGTCGGTGCGCGTGTCCATGGCACCTCTCAAACGGCCGAGATGATGGACGATGGACGCGAACTCGCGGACCGTTCGATGCCGCAGCGAAGGGAGGAAGCGCATGGCCATGCCAACCAAGACCGAGTTCGGTAGCCCGTCCGCGACGAGCGGCGTGAAGCCGGCCGTGTGGCTCAGTCGCCGCCTTCGCACGGGGTTCGTCGATCTCGTTCTCTGGTCGATCGCGACCGTGGGCGCTTTCGCGTTGCGGTACGACGGTCGGATTCCCGACGTCGGCTGGGTCGTCGCCGTGTTCGCCGCCCTGACCTCGATGAAGCTGATCGCGTCGACGACGTTCGGTCTCCATCGTCAGAGCTGGCGACGGTTCAGCTTCCTGGACGCCCCGATCGTGGCCGGCGCGATGGCGAGCGTGGGCGTGGTGGCCACCGTGACTCTGCTCGTCGCACCCATCCCGGCGGTGCCGATCGGGCTGCCGCTGGTCGACGCCCTTCTGTCGCTGGTCCTGATGCTCGGCGCGCGCGGCGGTGTGCGGTACCTCGACGAGGACCGTGCCCGCCGGGCACCGACCGCGCGCCGGACCCGCAACGTCCTGCTCGTCGGCGCCGGGGAGGCCGGTTCGATCATGGTGCGCGAGATCCTGCGGCACCCCGAGACCGGGATGAACCCGGTCGGGTTCCTCGACGACGACCCCGGCAAGGCCGGCATCAGGATCTCGTCGGTGCCGGTGCTCGGCAAGGTGGCCGACATCGCCGACGCGATCGTGCGCGAGGGTGTCGACGAGGTGTTGATCTGCGTCCCGTCGGCGGACGGTGGCTCGGTGCGGAGCATCATCGAGCGCGCGCGTGGGGCGGCGCCGCACGTGGTCGTGCGCACGATCCCAGCGCTCCACGAGCTCCTCAGCGGCAAGGTGCAGATCAACCGCATCCGCAGCGTCACCATCGACGACCTGCTGCGGCGCCCGACGGTCGAGCTCGACGTGGCCCACATCCTCGATTACCTGCACGGGAAGCGCGTGATGGTCACCGGCGCCGGCGGCTCGATCGGCTCGGAGCTCGTGCGCCAGATCTGCAAGTTCCAACCCAAGGAGCTGATCCTGTTCGGCCACGGGGAGAACAGCATCTACCAGCTCGAGCGCGAGCTCGACGTCGATTGGCCCGGCATCAAGTACCGCAGCGTGATCGCGGCGGTGCAGAACGTCGTGCGCCTCGAGAACGTGTTCAACACCTATCATCCCGAGGTCATCTTCCACACCGCCGCGCACAAGCACGTGCCGCTCATGGAGCAGAACCCCGAGGAGGCGGTCTTCAACAACATCGTCGGCAGCCGCAACCTCGTCGAGCTGGCCGTGCAGTACGGCGTCACCCACTTCGTCAACATCTCGACCGACAAGGCCGTCAACCCCACCTCCGTGATGGGGGCTTCCAAGCGGATCGTCGAGATGCTGGTCGAGTCGGCCTCGCGCCGCGCCACCTCGTCGCAGACGTTCGTGTCGGTGCGGTTCGGCAACGTGCTCGGCAGCCGCGGCAGCGCGGTTCCCATCTTCAAGAAGCAGATCGCTGCGGGTGGGCCCGTCACGGTGACGCACCCCGACATGGTCCGCTACTTCATGACGATCCCCGAGGCCGCACGTCTGGTGCTGCAGGCGTCGGCGCACGGCACGAACGGCGAGATCTACATCCTCGACATGGGCGAACCCGTGAAGGTGCTCGACCTGGTGAAGGACCTGATCCGGCTGTCCGGGTTGGAGCCCGACAGCGACATCCCGATCGTGTTCACCGGTACGCGGCCGGGGGAGAAGCTCTACGAGGAGCTCATGACCGAGTCTGAGCAGAAGGGGCGCACGAGCCACGAGAAGATCTTCGTGGCGCAGCCTCAGCCGATGGACACCGACGCGCTCGAACGGACCGTCGACGACCTGACGGCCGCGGCGCTCGCGTCCGATGGCGAGCAGATCCGCGTGCTCCTCTCCGATCGCATCGCAGGTGCCCGGCTGCAGTTCCAGGAGCCGCGGATCGACGAGGAGCCGCCGATGCTCGCTTGACGAGCGATCTTCGCGGGATCGGTCACGTCGCCGGAGCCGGTCTCCTGGTGACACTAGGTCGTGGGGCGCTCGGCGCCCAGGCCGCCGGCCGACCGCCGGCGGTGGAATCGGAGCCCTATGGCAGCATCGGATGAGCCCGTCATGATCGAGCCGTCGCGCGGTACCCGCCGCGTGCGCGCGGAGTTCCTGCCGTACTCACCGCCCTCGATCGGCCAGGAGGAGATCGACGAGGTCGTCGACACCCTGCGCACCGACTGGATCACGACGGGGCCGAAGACCAAGGCGTTCGAGGCGCAGTTCGGCGCGTACGTGGGCGCGCCGGGCGCCACGAGCCTGATGCTCAACTCGTGCACCGCCGGCCTGCACGTGGCGCTGGCCACGCTGGGCGTCGGGCCGGGCGACGAGGTGGTCGTCCCTGCGCTCACGTTCGCCGCCACGGCCAACGTGGTGGAGCACCTGGGGGCCAAGCCGGTGCTGGCCGACGTGTCGCCCGACACGCTCTGCATCGACCCGGCGTCGGTGGCGTCGGTGGTGACCAAGGCCACCAAGGTGCTGATGCCGGTGCACTACGCCGGCCACCCGGCCGACCTCGACGCGCTCGACGCGCTGGCCGACGCCAACGGCCTCCACATCGTCGAGGACGCCGCCCATGCGGCGCCGACGTGGTATCGGGGCACGATGATCGGGAGCCGCGCCAACCTCGCGGCGTTCAGCTTCTACGCCACCAAGAACCTGACGACGGCCGAAGGCGGCGCGCTGACCGGCGCGCCGGAACGGCTCGAGACGGCGCGCGTGCTCGGGTTGCACGGCATGTCCAAGGACGCTTGGAAGCGCTTCGACAAGGGGGGCTCCTGGGCGTACGACATCGTCGCGCCGGGGTTCAAGTACAACATGACCGACATCCAGGCGGCGCTCGGCATCCACCAGCTCCGCAAGCTCGCCGGGTTCCATCGCCGGCGCCAGGAGGTCGCCCGCGCCTACACGGAGGCGTTCGCGGGCGTCCCGGCGCTCCAGCCGCCCACCGAACGCTCCGACGTCGTGAGCAGTTGGCACCTGTACGTGCTGCGCTTGCGCACCGAACACCTGCGCATCGGCCGCAACGCCTTCATCGAGGAGCTCAAGGCGCGCAACATCGGCACCAGCGTCCACTACCGCCCGCTCCACATGATGAGCTTCTACGCCGACAAGTACGGCTTCGCTCCCCACGACTACCCGGTCGCGCGCGACGCCTTCGAGCGGATGATCTCGATCCCGCTCCACCCGCGCCTGAGCGACGTCGACGTCGCCGACGTCGTCGACGCGGTGCTCGGGATCGTCGCCGACCACGCCGCCTGACGCGTGGTCCGC
>JARGGE010000103.1 GCA_029210865.1 Trueperaceae bacterium | reverse complement strand
CGGCCGGAGCGCCGTGCCACGGGGCTTCGTGGTCCAGCGGCCACAGCGCGACCCGGACGGTGCCGTCGCCCACGGGGGTCGGCGTCCCCAGCGCGCAGCCGAGTCCGGCGGCGAGGTCGACCCAGGCCCGCCAGCTGCGCTGCGGCGCGCCGTCGGGGCGTCGCTCGCCGGGCCAGCACGTCCGACCGGCGTCGGGGTCGGGGACCAGCAGCTCGAGCGCCGGCTCCACGGGCCCCGGCGCGAGGGCGCCGGCCGCCGCGTGCGCTGCGGCCGCACGGTGCACCGAAGCCGCCCCGCGCGCCGCGGCCACGCCCGACGGCGGTGCGCCGAGGACGCCCTGCGCCCACCGCAGCACCTCGGCGAGCGGCCGCTCGCCGACCACCAGCCGCGGCGGGCTCACGCGGCCCCGCGACCGGAGGTGGCACCATCGGCCCTTGCATCTCTCAACGTTTGCATTCTACGATTCTTGCATGCCGTCGGCGCGTACGACCACCACCACCGAGGCCACCCGACGCCTCGTCCACGGCGTGTGGGGGATGCACCGGCGCATGGCCACCCTGCTCGGCACCGGCCTGCCCGAGGCGTGCGGGCTCGACCTCGACGACTTCGTGCTGCTCGAGACGATCGCCCTCACCGACCTCGCCCCGGGCGAGGTCGCGCAGGCGCTGCGCCTGCCGGCCCACGCGGTGTCCCGCGGCCTCGGGCGGCTCGAGGGGGCCGGGCTGGTCGCGCGCCGCATCGACCCCGAGGACGCCCGTCGGCGCGTGGTGGCGCTCACCGACGCGGGACGCGCCGCGCTCGCTCGGGCTCACGCGCACCTCGAGCGGGCGCTGGGTCCCTGGCTCACCGAGCTGCCGCCCGACCGCACGCTCCTGGCGCTCGACGCCCTCACCCGCCTCGCGACGGGGCGCGACGCCGCCCCCGACGGGACCACGGCTTCCGCCGCGCCCGCCGCCACCGACCGCGCGCGCTAGGATGCCGCCATCGACCACCTGACCGCCGTCCACACCGTCGACGACGCGGTCGACGCGCTGACCTGGATCGTCGACGACGCGCACGCACGCCACGACCGGCGCGGCCTCTTCGCCGCCCTGTACCGACGGACCACGCTCCGCGTGCGCGACGCGCTGCACGCGGGTGCGTTCGCCGCGCCCGACTGGGTCGAGACGCTCGACGTGGCGTTCGCGCAGCGCTACCTCGAGGCCTACGTGGCCCACCGATGCGGGCGCCCGACCACGGCGGCGTGGGCCCACGCCTTCGCGCGCGCCGCCGAACCGGGCCACCTCGTCCTCCAGCACCTGCTGCTGGAGATGGCGGCCCACATCCTGCTCGACCTCGGGGTCGCCACCCACGGGGTCGCGCCGCAGGACCTCGCGACACGGCGCGCCGACTTCCAGCGCATCGACCAGGTGCTGGCCGCGATGCTCGATGACGTCCAGGACGACCTCAACCGCGTCGTGCCGGGGATGGCCTGGCTCGACCGCGCCGGCGGCCGCTGGGACGAGGCCCTCGCCCGCGCCGCGCTGGTGCGCTGGCGAGGGACCGCCTGGCGGCGCGCCCTCGCCCTCGACCGCACCCCCGAGGCGCTCCGCCCGGAGCGGGTGGCCCGCATCGACCACGCCACCGCACGCACCGCCCGGCGGCTGTGCCCGCCGCCGGGACGCTTCGTGCTTCCCGGGAGCGACCGGTGGGTGCGCGACGACCCCGACGGCGTCCCGGCCGTCATCGACGCCCTGCGCTGAGGCTCGGGCGCCCCGCGCCCGGGCCGATCAGTCCGCGACGACCGGGCGGCGCGTCCAGACGCCCAGCGCCACCGCCGCTGCGGCGACGACCACCGCGTGGACCACGAACATCGGCACCAGGCCGGCCCGCTCGGCGACGAAGGCGAACGCCACCGGCGCCACCACCTGGGCGAGCCAGTTGAGCATCAACCGCACGCCGAGCGCCGCGCCACGCTCGCGGGCGGCGACCCGGTCGGCGACCATGGCCATCGAGATCGGCTGCGACAGGCCGTGCCCCGCGCCGAAGAGCACCACCCACAGACCGATCGCCCACGGCGACGGGCTCACGCCGATCCCCGCCAGCCCCGCCGCCATGGCCACCAGCGTGAAGGCCGCGGTCCGCTCGCGGCCACCCAAACGCGCGGTCACCTGGGCCATGAAGGGACGGACGACGACCGCCGCCACCGAGCGCAGCGACACGACCGCGCCGATGGCGGCCGACGACAGCGCCAACGCCTCGAGGTGGATGGGCACGTAGGTGGCGTGGACGGTCATCGCCCAGACCGCGGCGCCGCTCGTGAGGAGCGCGATGCCCACGGTCCGGTCGCGCACCAGCGCGACCCCCGCCGCCCACCGGAACGGTGGGACGACCGACTCGGCCCGGCCGCCGGCGCGCACGGTGAGCACGAGCCCCAGCGCGCTGGCGGTCGCGACCGCGACCCCGGCGATGGCGGGGCCCGCGCCGTACAGGTCGAGCGCCACGCCCGCGAGCACCGGACCGACCACCTGGCCGGCCGCCATCGCGGTGGTCCACCACCCGTAGGCGGCCTCGCGGCGGCGGCCCGCCGCGCCGAGGACGGCGATCAGTGCCTGGGCCCCGATGATGAAGGCGTTCTGCAGCGCGCTCCCGACCACGAAGGCGACGACGAGCCACGTCAGCGACGGGGCGATCGCCATCGGCAGCAGCGCCACCGTCGTGCCCGCGAACCCGATCGCCACGACCCGGCGCGCGCCCCACCGGTCGACGGCGCGCCCGATGGGGATCGCCAGCCACAGCGGGAGCAACGCCGCACCGGCCACCAGGACGCCCACCCCGCCCGCCCCCGCCCCGTAGCGGAGCGCCAGGAGCGGCAGCAACAGCGTCAGCATCGACCAGCCGATCATCGCGACGGCGCTCGCGACGCTCAGCAGCGCGAGGTCGCGGCGGGGGTCGGCGGGTCGGTCGCGGGCCACGTCAGCGGATCACGTGCAGCGCCGTCCGCCGACCGCCCAGGTAGTGGACGCGGCCGACGGTGAAGGCGACCCCTGCTCGCTGGCGAGCTTCACGCGCTGCCCGTCCCACTCCGGCACCGCGACCTCCAGGTACATCTCGAAGGCGTGCAACGTGTCGTCGCGCAGCGGCAGGTCCCCGCGCCCCGGCACCCCCTCTTGCCGATCGAAGAGCCCGATCAGCGGCCCCGCCCCGTGGCCGTGGACCCCGATGGGGTGGGTGTAGGCGCGGCCCTCGAACCCCGCGGCCACCATGGCGACGAGGGTCGCCGCCAGGATCTCGTTGCCGCTGCGTCCCGCCACCATCTCGGCCGCCAGCAGGTCCTGCTGCGCGTTCGCCAGCTTCAGCGCGCGCACGAGCCCGGCCGGCGGCGCCTCCTCGCCCAGCCGCAGGACGTACGCGTTCTGCTGCGTATCGGTGGCCAGGCCCAGGTAGTGGAGCCCGAAGTCGCCGTGGAGCAGGTCGCCGGGGCGGATGACCTCGTCGGGCGTGCCTCCGGGGTCCCCCAGGTGGGCGCCCCGGCGCTGGATCGCGACGGTCGGCTGGAACCAGCAGGCCAACCCCAGGTCGGCCGCCCGCTGCCGCAGCCACCAGGCGACGTCGGACGCGGTGGTGACCCCAGGGTGCACCACGCGGTTCGAGAAGGCCTCGGCGATGACGCCATGCGCGATCTGGTGGATCCCACCCGCCGCGTCGATCTCGCCCTGGAGGCGGCGTTCCAGCCAGCCCACCGCCACCCGCTCCGCCGAGACGGTGCGCGCCCAGAGGTCGGGTCCCAGCGCCGCGCGCAGGGCCTCGTGCTCGTGGTGCGACAGGCCGTCGCCGAAGGCATGGTCGGCCGAGACGTCGACGCCGATCCGGCGCGGCTCGCGCTCGGCCACCACACGGCGCAGGCAGCGCCACTGGTCCTCGTCCGTCCGGCCGTCGTCCGCCCCCCACATCGGCGCGTAGAAGCCGTCGAGGTCGCTACCGGGACGGGCGATCGCCATCGCCTCGAAGCCGGCCGCAGCAGCGTCCGGCGCACCGTCGGCGGCCCCGTCGTCGGCCGCGCCGGGCGCGTGGAACACCAGGATCGTGCGCTGCCGAGCCGAGAGCATCGGCGCCGGCAGCAGGCTCATGAGGACGGGCTCCTCGTTGTGTTCGCGCGCCACGACGACCCACAGGTCGATGCCCTCACGCTGCATGACCTCGGGCACCACCGTGCCCAGCCGCGCTGCGAGCCAGCCGTTCGTCACCTCGGCCTGGCGCCGCAGCGGCAGGATCGTCCCCGATCCGTCGCCAGCGGGGACGGGCCCGGTTCCAGGAGGCGTCGTGGCGGTGGTCATCGGGTCCTCCTCAGCGATCGGGCACGGCGCGCCGGCCCCGGGTCTGCTACCATGTCGGGCACCATGAAGCTGCTCCTGACCATCGTCCAGGACGCCGATGCCGGCAAGCTCGAAGGCGCCCTTCGCGAGAAGGGGTTCGCCTCGACGAAGCTCGCCACCACCGGTGGGTTCCTCCGCGAAGGCAACACCACCCTGATCATCGGGGTGGAAGACCGCGACGTGGCCACCGTGCAGGAGGTCGTGCGCGCGAACTGCCGCGAACGCACCAAAGTGGTGACGGCCGGCTCGCCGCTGCACGCGGTCGAGGGGGCCTTCGCAGCGCAACCGATGGAGGTGCCGGTCGGCGGCGCCATCGTGTTCGTCCTCAACGTCGAGGCGTTCCACCGGCTCTGACGCGCGGCGCCGCGGCCACGCGACCGCACGCTCACGCCGCACGGTCCTCCAGCGCGGCGCGATCGAGCGCGCGCAGCTCCTGGAAGCGGAAGGCGAACGCCAGGCTCGTCGCCGCCAGCGCGGCCGCGAGCACGAAGACCGGCTCGAACCCGAAGAGCCCGACCAGCACCCCGGCCCCGATCGGCGCCAGGCTCGGCAGCGCCAACACGCTGTTCGCGACCCCCACGTAGAGCGGCCGCTCCCCCTCCGGCGAGACCGCGTAGAGCAGGTTCCACGCGGCGATGCCCATGCCCGAGTTCCCTGCGGCCGAACAGGCGAACACCAGCGCGAAGACGCGCCAGTCGCCGGCGACGAGCGTCATCAGCGGCGCCGCGAGCAGCAGGGCCAGCGACACCTGGAGCACGCTCACGTTGCGGCCCCGGTCGGCTGGGACCCGGAAGGCGAAGTTGACCAGGATCGAGGCGCCGGTGGCCACCATGACGTAAAGGCCGAGGACGCTCGCGGGCGCCTCGAGCCGGTCGAGCGCGTACAGCGCGTAGAACGGTTCGGCGAGCAGCGCCGCGAGCCCCAGGAAGCGCACCCGCAGGTAGCGGCGGAAGGCCACGTCGCGGCGGAGCACGGCGGGCAGGCGCACGAGCACCTGGCCCAAGCGCTCCTTCATCGCGATCTTGCCCTCCGGCTCGCGCACGAGCGCGAAGGACAGGTAGGCGCCGCCCGTCAGCAGCGTGCCGAACAGGAAGACGAAGCCGAAGTCGGTCGGGAAGGGGAGGTCGGAGGCGAGTAGGCGCCGCAGCAGCCACCCGGCCGCCAACGCCAGCACCCCGCCGATCGCGTTGCGCAGGGCCCAGAAGGTGCCCAGCCGGTAGTGCGGCACCACCTTGGCGGTGACGTCGGCGAAGGGCACGCCGCCGATACCGCCCGCGACCGAGTTCACCAGGATCATCACGAGCGTCAGCGGCACGAGCAGCCCGGGCCGGTCGCCCGCGATGAAGACCATCGCGGTCAACATGCTGAAGACGACCACCCGCACGGTCGACGTGCGCCGGTACAGGGGGAGCTTGAAGGGGACGTGCGCCAGCCGGGTGGCGACGAAGAGCTGCGGCAAGAACCAGCCGCCGACGCGCAGCGCCGGGATCAGGCCGATCGCCCACGCCGGCGCCCCGAGCGTCGCCAGGAACGGCGCCAGCACGAGCGAGCTGTGGAAGAACGCCTCGCCGCCGTTGACGAGCACTCCGTTGTAGACGCCGAGCCAGAAGTTGCGGTTGGGTGGCCCCCACCCCTTGGCCTGCACCCCCGCATGCTACCGCCGCGCCGCGCGCCCGACCCGCCGCCCGGGGCTCACGAGGAACCCTAGTCCAGGACGCCGTTCTCGAGCGCCCAGCGGACCAGCTCCGCGCGGCTGCGCACGCCGAGCTTCTCCGAGGCGCGCTCGCGGTACGTCGCGACCGTCTTCTCCGAGATCCCCAGCGCCTCGGCGATCTCGCGGTACGTGCTGCCCTGGGCGATCTGGCGCACGACCTCGAGCTCGCGCGGGGTGAGCTTGACGTGCTTGTAGGGGTCGGCATGCGCCATCTCGCGCGCCAGTTCGGCGAGCAGTCGGGCCGGGGCGTAGTACTCGCCACGCGAGACGGCCAGGATCGCGTCGACCAGCTGGGCCTCGAGCGAGCTCTTGGGCACGTAGCCCGACCCGCCCGCCTCGAGGAAGCCCTGCACGTACTCGGGGTCCTCGTGCATCGAGAGCGCCACCATCCGCAGGCCGGGCATGGCCGCGCGCAGCGCCCGGGCGGTGGCGATCCCGTTCATCCCGGGGAGCGACAGGTCGAGCAGCACGACGTCCGGTGCGACGCCAGGGACGCGCTTGACCGCCTCCTCGCCGCTCTCGGCCTCGCCGACGACGAGCAGGTGGTCGTGGGCGGACAGCAGCGAGCGGACGCCGGCGCGGACGATCGCGTGGTCGTCGACCAGGAACAGACGGACCTTCTCCACCCGCCTACCGTACCGGACCGCCTCACCGAACGGGAAGGCGCGCGTGCACCGTGCAACCCGCTCCGGGGGCCGATTCGATCCGCAGGCTGCCGCCGAGGAGCTCCAAACGCTCGCGCATCCCCAGCAGGCCGATCATCTCGGCCGGCGCCAGCGCGTCGGGATCGAAGCCGACGCCGTCGTCCTCGATCACGAGCCGGACGGAGCTGCCGCCCTTGGTCGCGACCACCGACACGCTCGTCGCCTTCGCGTGGCGCACCACGTTGGTCAAGGCCTCCTGGACCGCGCGGTAGAGGACCGTCTCCTCCTGCCGCGGCAGCCGCGTCGGGAGCGTGACGAGGACGGCGACGTCGAGGCCGTAGCGCTCGTGGACGTCGCGCGCGTAGCGGCGCACGGCGGCCTCGAGCCCCAGCTCGTCGAGCACCGAGGGACGCAGGTCGAGCGCGATCCGGCGCACGTCGCCGAGCGTGATCGACGCCAGCTCCTTCAGGCGCGCCAGGCTGGCGGGGTCGGGGTGCTCGAGGTTGCGGTCGAGCCCGAGCAGCAGGGCGGTGAGCGCCTGGCCGATCTGGTCGTGCAGATCGCGCGAGATGCGCCCGCGCTCCTCCTCCTGGGCGGTGAGCAGCGCCTGCAGCAACCGCGAACGCTGCGCCTCCTTCTCGGCGAGGCGGTCGTGCAGCTGGGTCCGCTTGAGGGCCCCCGCGACCAGCTCGGTGACGTTCGCGAGGAACGACGGCGAGACGTCGCGCGCCCCCGAGAGCGCCAGCAGCGCGCGCCCGCCGATCGGGACCAGGTGCCAGGTGCCGTCGTGGCGCGGGTGGCCCTCGCGCAGGACGGCCTCGACGTCGATCTGGAGCTCGGATCGCAGCGGGCAGGCCTCGACGCGCTCGTACGGGCACAACCCCACCGCCACCGGCTCGAGGCCGGCCGGGCCGTGCAAGAAGGCCTCGCCGCACGCGAACCAGCCCATGTCGACGACCGTCTGCAGCGCCCGCTCGACGACGTCGCGCTCCCCGAGCAGCTCGGCGATCGCCCGGGACAAGGCGTGGAGCGTCTCGAGCTCGCGCGTCCGCCGTTCGGCCTCGGTCGCGGCGGGCGCGCGACGGGCGTCGAGGGAGAGCCGGGTGACGGTCACGGGCGTCCGCGCGTGGGGGGCGAGCCCCCGACGCGACTCAGTCCTTCGCCTCGTCCGTCCGGATCAGCAGGAAGGGGCGCTTGGCGCGTCGCAGCGCGCCCTCGGCGACCGAACCGAACATCCAGCGGTTGAAGCCCCGGCGACCGTGGGTGCCCATGACCACCAGGTCGTGGTCGCCCTCGGCGTCGAGAATCGCCTGCACCGGCGGGCGGTTGTCGACGCGCACGGCGGTGGCCTGCACCTCGAGCTTGGCGGCGGCGTCCGTGGCCGCGTTCAGGGCCTCGTTCGCCATCGTCTTCAGGTCCTCCCACAGCTGCGCCGAGTACGGCAGCGCCTCGGGGCTGGCGGTGCCGGTGGTCAGCGGGTTCTCGAGCGCGTAGAGGAAGGTGACCTCGGCGCCGAGCGCCTTGGCCAGTTGCAGCGCCTCCTGGACCGCGTGGTTGGCGCACGCGCTGCCGTCGGTGGGTACGAGGATCTTGCGGTACATCCGACACCTCCGTGGGGCCGGGCGCTCGGCGACGACGGCCGCCGCTCCCCCACGGGGACCGGCCGGACGGTCGCGACGACGCCACCTGCACCTCAGGATAGGGGGCCGTGCGCGGACGCGGAGCCGCGGACGGACGACGACGGCTCCGCGTCCGCGCACGGC
>JARGGE010000102.1 GCA_029210865.1 Trueperaceae bacterium | reverse complement strand
GCGCGCAGGGTGGGTGGGTGCATGGCGCGGACGAAGGGGCGGAGGGCGTGGTCGAGCACGTCAGGCACGCTACACCCGTCGGCGGCCCCGACCTGGCGGTCGAGCGACCGGGCGGCGCCCGGGCGTCCTCTCCGGGCCGCCCGTCCTCCGGCTCCGGGCGCCGCCGGGGCGTCCTCTCCGGGCCGCCCAGACTCCGGCTCTGGGCGCGCCCGGACGCCCGCTCCGGGGCGTGCCCGCTCGCGGCCGGACGACGCGCCCGCGGTCGCCCGCGGCGGTAGCATGCCAGCCGAACAGGCAGCCGGCCGGCGCTGCCGCGGCGCCGCGACCCGCACCGCGGTGCCGGCCCCAGGAGGTCCATGCCCACCCATCCCGTCACGATCGGACGCGAGACGCGCGAGCTCCCCGTCGTCAACGTCGGCGCCGTTTCGGTCGCCCTGCTCAACCTGCTCGGCGACACGCTGCTCACCGAAGCGGCGGCCGAGGCGCTCGCCACCCGCGTGCCCGACGGGGTCGAGGTGCTGGTGACGCCCGAGGTGAAGGCGGTCCCCCTCGCGCACGCGCTCAGCGTCCGCACCGGCCTCCCGTACGTGGTCGTCCGCAAGACGCTCAAGCCCTACATGGTGGGCGGCTTCTCACGGACGGTGCACTCGATCACCACCGGCACGCCCCAGGACCTCGTGCTCGACGGCGCCGATGTGCCCCGCCTGCGGGGCAAGGGGGTGGCGATCGTCGACGACGTCATCTCGACGGGTGGCACGCTCCACGCCTTGACCGACCTGCTGAGCGAGGTCGACGCGCGCGTGGTCGCCACGATGGTCGTGTTCACCGAGGGCGAGGTCCGCGACGACGTCGTCGCGCTCGGCCATCTGCCGCTGTTCCCGGCCGAGGCCGGCGCCTGACCACGATCCCGTCCCGGGGGCCCGCATGAGTGAAGTCGACGACGTCAAGGAGCGCATCCGAGCGCGCGTCGACCTGGCGCAGCTCGTGGGCGAAACGGTCGCGCTCAAGCCCGCGGGCCGCGGCCAGCTCAAGGGGCTGTGCCCGTTCCACGCCGAGCGGACCCCGTCCTTCCACGTCCACGTCGACCGCGGCTTCTTCTACTGCTTCGGCTGCGGCGCCAAGGGCGACGTCTTCGAGTTCGTCATGCGCACCCAGGGGCTCGAGTTCGTCGACGCCCTCAAGCTCCTCGGCGAGCGCGTCGGCATCGAGGTGCGAGGCGTCGCGCCCGGCCAGGGGCGGCGGCGCGACCTGCTCGAGGTCAACCAGGCCGCGCTGGCGTGGTTCCGCGCCCGGCTCGACGACGGACCGGCGCGCGCCTACCTGCGCGAGCGCGGGCTCACCGACGCGACGATCGAGACCTGGGAGCTCGGGTACGCCCCGGACGGCTGGGACGGCCTGCTCAAGCACCTGCTCACCCAGGGCGTGCGCGACGACGACCTGCTCGAGGCCGGGTTGCTCTCGGAGAACGAGCGGGGGCGCCGCTACGACCGCTTCCGCGACCGGGTCATGTTCCCGATCCGCGACGGCCTGGGGCGTCTCGTCGGTTTCGCCGGCCGCGTCCTGGGCGACGCGGTCCCGAAGTACCTCAACACGCCCGAGACGCCGCTCTTCAAGAAGGGCGAGCTGCTCTACGGCCTCGACAAGGCCCGCGCGGCCGTCCGCGAGACGGGCGAGGTGGTGGTGGTCGAGGGCTACATGGACGTGCTGGCGCTGCACCAGACCGGCTTCGGCAACGCGGTCGCGGCGCTGGGCGCCAACCTGACCAAGGAGCAGGCCGAGCTCCTGGCGCGCCTCGACGTGCAGCGCGTGCAGCTCGCCTTCGACGCGGACGAGGCGGGGCAGCGGGCCGTGCTGGCGGGGCTCGAGCAGAGCGTCGGCCGGCGCTTCCTGGTCCAGGCGGTGCGCGTGCCGCGCGGGAAGGACCCGGCCGACGCCGTGCTCGGGGGGGATGCCGATCGCGAGGCCTTCGCCGCGGCGCTGCGCACCGGGACCTCGGAGGTCGCCTTCCGGTTCCAGCGGGTCCTGGCGCAGCACGACGCCTCGACGCCGCGCGGTCAGCGCGCGCTGCTGCTCGAGCTGCTGCCGGCGCTCCAGGCGCGCGACGTGGTCGACCCCGTCGCGGCCGAGCTGCGCCGGCTCGTCGCCGACCACCTGGCGCTGGATCCGGCGCGGCTCGACCAGTGGCTGGCGTCGCAGCGTCCCCAGCGGCTCGACGAGACGTCGGTGCGCGGTTTGCGCCGGCGCGAGGAGGACCTGACCCCGCTGCGCGCGCTCGAGCTCGAGGTCGTCGGGCTCGTGCTCCTGGAGCCCGCCCACCTGCGCGAACGCGTCCGGCGCGCGCTCGCCGCGCTGCCGGTCGAGGCGGCGGAGTCGGAGCTGGTGGCGTTCGCCGAGCTGTGCGAGCGCTGCGGCTGGCGCGACGCCGAGATCGTGGCGGCCGTCCAGGCGCGCGACGGCGCCGATCGCGTGCTCGAGCGGCTGCTGTCGCAGGCGACCGACGCCGAGGACGCGCGCCTCGACGTCGACCTGCGCCTCGACCAGCTGCTCTCGCGCGTGCGCGAGCACCACGTGGAGGCCGGTCGGCGCGGCCGCCAGGCACGCTTGATGCAGCGGCTGGAGGCGCTTGCCGCCAAGGTGCACGACGCCGATACGCCGCGCGAGGAGTTGGAGGCCGCCTACGCCGAGTTGGCCGAGGTCCAGGGGGCCCTCGCGGCGCGCGAAGGGGAGCGTCGGCTGCGGTCGGCGGGCACGCTTCGACGGCTCGAAGGGAAGCGTCGTGGACGCGCTTGAGGCGGACCAGAGGGCGCCGGCGAGGGGCCCCGTTTCCATTGACACGCCGCGAGGCCCGCTGCTATGCTCGGCGATGCAGCGCGTGAGGCGCCAGAACGCCGGTCACTGCGCGTTTTTTTGTGCCTCGTCGATCGCAATCCCCGTGATGACCCCGTGCGACGTTCCGCCGCGCGGTCGTGTGTCGAGAAGGAGGGCCGCTTGGAAGCTCCACGAGATCCACTCCTCCAGGACCTGATCCACCACGAGAAGACCGTGGCCGGCAAGGTCGAGGAGGCTCGCGCCGAGGCCGAGCGCATCGTCGCTCAGGCGCGTGCCGAGGCCCATGAGGCCGTCGAGCGCGCGCGGCGCGACGCCGAAGCCCACGGGCGCGAGGCGTCCGAGCGCGCCACCGAGGAGGCCGAGGCTGCCCGGCGCGCGATCGTCGACGCGGCGCGCGGCGAGGTCGCCGACCTCGAGGCGCAAGCCAAGGCGCGGCGCGACGCGGCCGTCAAACTGGTGATGGAGCAGGTCCTGCCGTGATCACCCCCATGGACCAGCTGCTCCTGGTCGGCCGCAAGCGGTCCGTCCAGGACGTGTTGGTCTCGCTCCAGAGCCTCGGGGTCGTGCAGGTCGACCGCCTCGACCCGGGCGACGAGGGGCTCCGGCGCTTCCAACCCAGCGAAGTCGACCTCGAGCGCAAGGCGAACTGGGACCGCGCCGTCGGCCGCAGCACCTTCTTGCTCGAGGCGTTGGGCGTCGGGGACGAGGTGCCGGTCTCGGGCAAGGGCGACCTGCCCGTCGACGCCGCCAGCGTCGCGGAGCGCATCGACGCGGTGGGCGACCAGGTCGACGCGCTCCTCGCCGAGCGCGCGGCGGTCGCCGACGAGCTCGCCGTCATCGAAGCGCACCTGCCGGTCTTCCGGGACCTCGCGCCGACCCTCGCCCAGCTCGAGTCGAGCCGCTACCTCTACGGCGCCGCCACGCTCGTCGGCAGCGAGGCCGTCGAGGCGGTCAGCGCCGACCTGCGCGCCAGCCTCGACGGGCACGTGGCCTTCGAGACGCGGCCGCGCGGCAAGCAGACGCTGCTCGTCGTCGCCGTCCCGCGCGCCGAGGCGACGGCGCTGCGCGCCGCCCTCGCGAAGCACGGCCTCGCCGAGATCCAGCTGCCCGAGCGCTACCGTGCGTTGGGCACCGCCAAGGCGGTGCACACCATGGAGGAGCGCTACCAGGCGCTCCCGAAGCGCCGCGCGGCGATCGCCGAGGAGCTCGACAAGCTCGCGCTCCAGCACGGTCCGCGGCTCAAGGCGCTGCGCCTCACGGCGCGCAACCACCAGGCGCGGCTCGAGCGGATGCTCGACCTCGTCGAGGGCTCGTACGCCTTCGCGCTCAAGGGCTGGGTGCCCTCGGCCGACCGGCCGCGGGTCGTCGAGGCGCTCCGCAAGCAGTTCGGCGACGACGTGCAGGTGCGCCATCGCCCCGCCGACGAGCACCACGACCACGACGCCCCGGTCCAGCTCCAGAACGCCCCGTGGGTGCGCCCCTTCCAGGGGCTGCTCTCGCTCTTCGCGCCGCCGGCGTACGGCTCGTTCGACCCCACCTGGACCCTCGCCGTCTTCTTCCCGCTCTTCTTCGGCATCGTCGTGGGCGACATCGGCTTCGGCCTCATGTTCGCCGGCATCGCCTGGTTCATGCGCCGCCGCGGGCAGGCCGGCCGGTCGCTCTCGCTCGGTCCGCTGGGCATCGTCATCAAGCCGCAGGCGCTCAAGCCCATCTCGACGGTGATCTTCTGGGCCGCCGGCTGGTCGATCGTCTGGGGGTACGTCTACGGCGAGTTCTTCGGCAACTTCCTGGAGTACTGGCCCAAGGGGCGGCCGATCTTCTACACGACGCTGCACCACGACCCCGGCTACGGCCTCATCGAGATCCTGCTCTTCCGGGTCGAGGTGTTCACCCCGCTGCTCCTGCTGTCGATCGGGTTCGGCGTGCTGCAGGTGCTCGGTGGATGGGTGATCCGCGCCGTGTACGGGTTCCGGCACAACGACATGAAGCACGTCTACGAAGGCGTCGGCATGTTCGCCGGCATCGCCGCGATCGTCATCTTCGCCGCGGCGTTCCTCACCGATGGCCTCAACCCGGTGGTCAACGGCGTCGTCGCGATCGGCTTCGTGGTCTTCCTGATCTGCGCGGTGCTCGCCAAGATGCCGCTCATGCTCGTCGAGCTCATCTCCAACTCCGGCAACATCCTCAGCTACCTCCGACTGTTCGCGGTCGGCCTGTCGGCGGCCCTGGTCGCCGCGCTGGCCACCAACCTGGGCTTCGCGGTGTCCGGCACCCTCCCCATCATCGGTCCCATCCTCGGGATCGCGGTGGCGCTGCTGGTGCACCTGGTCGCGCTCGCCCTCACGATGATCGGGCATACGCTGCAGCCCTTGCGTCTGCAGTATGTCGAGTTCTTCACGAAGTTCGGCTTCTACGAAGCGTCCGGACGGCCGTTCGAGCCGTTCAAGCTCCTTGGAGGAAAGTCATGAAGCAGGTTCAGCGCGTTTTCGGTCTCACCACCCTCCTCGCCCTCACTGCCGGCCTCGCGTTCGCGCAGAACGGCCTCACGATCGGCGACGGTATGGTCGCCATCGGCGCCGCCCTCGCGATCGGGATCTCGGCCATCGCCGTCGCCATCGCGATGGCCGCCATCGGTTCCGCCGGAGCCGGCGTCCTCGCGGAGCGCCCCCAGGCCTTCGGTCAGATCCTGATCTACCTGGTCATTCCCGAGACGCTGATCATCTTCGGCTTCGTCATCGCGTTCTTCCTCAACGGCCAGATCGGCTGAGGACCCATGTCGGATCTATCGGCTCTGCTCGACCGTGAGGCGAGCGCCGAGATCGAGGCCCTGCTCTCCGAGGCGCGCCAGCGCGCCTCGGAGATCGTCGCGGAGGCGAACGCCGAGGCCGAGCAGCACCTGGCCCAGCGTCGCCGGGCGGCGGACGCACAGCGCGACGCCACCCTGGTGCGCGCGCAGAGCGCGGCGCAGCTCGAGGCCGCGGCGCTGAAGCTGCGCGCCCAGCACGCCGGCGTGGAAGCGGTCTTCGACGCGGTGCGCACCGAGCTCGGCGCGCTTCGCGGCGACGCCAAGCGCTACCCTGCGGTGCTGCGGGCGCTCCTCGCCGAGGCCGTCGACGCCGTCGGCGCCGACGACGTGGTGGCCGTGCACGCCGCGCCCGCCGACGTCGCGGCCGTGCGCGAGGCCGCCAAGGCGCTCGGGCTGTCCGCCGAGGTCGCGGCCACGACCGACCTCGAGGGCGGCGTGCGCGTCGCGACCCGCGGTCAGGCGACGGTCGAGAACTCGCTCGGCGAGCGCCTCGACGCGCTCGCGGGCGACCTCGCCGCCCAGGTCTCGCGGACGCTCTTCGCCCCGTCGTCGGAGGCCTGAACCGTGCCCGCGGCCTACGGCTACCTCAACGCCCGCGTGCGCGGCCTCCGCGCCAAGCTGCTGCCGCCCGGCTTCATGGCCGAGCAGCTGGACGCGGCCGGGTTCGCGGGCTTCACGTCGGCGCTGTCCCAGACCGCCTACGGGCGCGACCTCGACGAGGCGCAAGCGACGGGCGAGCGCGACGGGCTGGCGACGGTCGACGCCGCCATCGCCCGTGGCTTCGTGCGCACCACGCGGGCGCTCCTCGACTACGCCGACGGGGCGCCGCGCGACCTGATCGCGCTGCTCTTGCGCCGGTACGACCTCGCGAACCTGAAGGCGGTCGTGCGGGCGCGCCACGCTGGTCGCGGCGCCGACGAGGTCATGAACGCCGTCTTGCCCGCCGGCGACCTGTCGGAGCGGACGCTGCGCGGCATGGCCGAGGCCACCGACCTGGCGGCCGCCGGTCAGGTGCTCGCGCTGAGCGGCCATCCGCTGGCCGAGGCGTTCCGCAAGGGCGTCGCGGGCTACCTGGCGGACGGCGGCGACCTGCTCGCCTTCGAGGTCGGACTCGACCGCGCGTTCTACGCGCGCTGGAGCGCCGATGCCGCGCGCCTGCCGGCGCCCGAGGCCTTCCGCGCCTACGTCGCCGCGGAGGTCGACGCCACGAACGTCCGCACCGCGCTCAAGCTGCGTGGCCGGGCGCTCGACGTCACCCGCTTCTTCGTTCCGGGGGGGCGGATGGTCGCTGCCTCGACCTTCCTCGAGCTGGCCACCCAACCGATCGGGACGCCGCTGCCCGCGCTGCGGGGACCCTTCGCGGCGCTGGCGGATGCGAGCGGTATGAGCGAGGTCGACGAGCGCCTGCGCGGCGTCCTCGATCAGCAGGCGCGGCGCCTCGGCCACGACCCCCTCGACATCGGGCTCGTCGTCGACTACCTGCGCCGCAAGGAGCAGGAGGCGGCGCGGCTGCGGCTCATCGCGCGCGGCACCTTCTACGGCGTGCCGCGAGCGGCGCTCGCGAAGGAGCTCGGCGATGCATAAGGTGCTGGTCGTCACCGACGCAGAGACCGCGATCGGCTTCCGGCTCGCCGGCGTCGAGACCCTCGTCACCACGGCCGAGACCGCGGTGCACGACCTCGAGGCGGTGGTGACCGGGGACGGGTACGGACTCGTCGTCGTCGACGAAGGGCTCGTGCCCGATCCGGTCCGCTCCATGGAGCGCGCCATGCGTGGTCGCGACCTGCCCGTGCTGCTCCCCATGCCGGGGCTCTCGGCCGCGTTCGATCACGAGGCCGACGCCACCGCGTACATGAAGGACCTGGTCCGCAGCGCGATCGGGTTCGACATCAAGCTCGACTGAGGCTGGCGCTCGGCGCCAACCGCCGGCGCGCAGCGCCACCTGTGTTGGCGCCCCGCGCCACCGAACCGAAGCAACGGAGGCTTCATGGCCATCGAAGGCAAGATCCAACGCATCTCCGGCCCGGCCGTGATCGCCGAGGGCATGATGGGCGCCCGCATGTACGACATCGTGCGGGTGGGCGACGAGAACCTCGTCGGCGAGATCATCCGGCTCGACGGCGAGACGGCGTTCGTCCAGGTCTACGAGGACACCGCCGGCCTCAAGGTCGGCGAGCCGGTCGTCTCGACCGGGCTCCCGCTGGCCGTCGAGCTCGGGCCCGGGATGCTCAACGGCATCTTCGACGGGATCCAGCGCCCGCTCGACAAGATCCAGCAGGCCTCGGGCACGTACATCGACCGCGGCATCACCGTCGCGTCGCTGTCGCGCGAGGCGACCTGGGCCTTCACGCCCACGGCCAAGGTCGGCGACGTGGTCGCCGGCGGCCAGTCGATCGGCACCGTCCCCGAGTTCACCTTCACGCACAAGATCCTGGTCCCTCCGGGCGTCCAGGGCACGATTAAGACGATCGCGCCGGCCGGCGAGTACACCGTCGAGGACGTCGTCGCGACGCTCGAGGACGGCACCGAGCTGCGCATGATGCACGCCTGGCCGGTGCGCCAGCCGCGGCCGGTGGCGAAGAAGCTCGACCCGGTCACGCCGTTCCTCACCGGCATGCGCATCCTCGACGTGCTCTTCCCGCTGACGATGGGCGGCACCGCCGCGATCCCGGGGCCGTTCGGTTCGGGTAAGACGGTCACCCAGCAGTCGGTGGCGAAGTTCGGCTCGGCCGACATCGTCGTCTACGTCGGCTGCGGCGAGCGCGGCAACGAGATGACCGACGTGCTCATCGAGTTCCCCGAGCTCGAGGACCCCAAGACCGGCAACCCGCTCATGCAGCGCACGGTGCTGATCGCGAACACTTCGAACATGCCGGTGGCGGCGCGTGAAGCCTCGATCTACACGGGCATCACCCTCGCGGAGTACTTC
>JARGGE010000101.1 GCA_029210865.1 Trueperaceae bacterium | reverse complement strand
GACCGCCGGCCGCCGACGACCAGGTCGGCGTAGGCGGCCGCCCCCTTGAACTCGCAGTACGTGCGGCGCTCGGTGCGCTCGAGGAAGTCGGTGCGGACGTCCTCGTGCGGCAGGTAGTACACGGGCGCGTGCGAGTTCTCGAGCACGCGGATGGCGCGGCGGCTCTCGGCGACGGTGGTGCCGGCGAAGGTCACCTCCACGTGCTCGGTGGAGGGGTCGAGCGCGGGGGGTCGGGGGTAGGCCCAGACCGATTCCTGGCCGGGGCCGGCGGGTTCGGGGACGGGGCGGCGCATGCCCGAGGCTACGGCCGCCCGTGGGCGGCGGTCGGCGTCGGTGGCCACGGTATCGTCGCACGATGCCGACGACGCCGCCGATCCCTGGAACCGACGACGCACAGGTCCTGGCCGCGGAGGACGTGTACGTGGCCGCCGAGGTGGCCCGCGACGCGGCGGCGCTCCGCCGCGTGGTCGACGACGCCTTCACGTACAACGCGAGCGACGGCACCACGTCGGGCAAGGACGCGCTGATCCAGAGCGTCCTGCAGATGAACATGCTTGGGCAATCGATCCGCGAGCGCAGCGTGCGCGTCGAAGGCCCGTTCGCGCTCGTGTTCGCCACCGCCGGCATCCGTTTCGGGCGCGCGGACGGGTCCGAGTCGCTTTCGAGCCTGCGCTACACGGCGGCCTACGTGAAGCGCGACGAGGGCCGGCGCATGCTCGCGCTTCAGATGCAGCCGCGGGCGAAGGGGTAGCGCGGACGCCGCGTGGCTGAGCCCTCCTCCGATCCCGACGACGACGCGGCGCGACCGTGATCGCCGACGCCTGGGCCGGCGTGCAGGCGCTGACCCACTTCACCGCACCCGCCACGCTGCTCGCGGGGGCGGTGGCGGTGGTGTTGCTCGGCCTGTCGAAGGGGGGCCTGGGTGGGGCCTTCGCGCTCATGGGCGTGCCGGTGCTGGCGCTGGTCATGCCGCCGGTGCAGGCGGCCGCGCTGCTGCTGCCGCTGCTCCTGATGATGGACGCGGTCAGCTTGTGGGTCTGGCGCGGCACGGCGCACCGGCCGACGCTCGCCGCGATGCTGCCGGCGGCGGCGCTGGGGGTGGGGATCGGCTGGCTCACCGCGGCCGCGACGTCCGACGCGCTGGTGCGTCTGATCGTGGGGGTGGTGGCGCTCGCCTTCGTGGCGCGCTCGCTTCGCCCCCTGCGCACGGCGCGCGCCAGCGGGCCGCGGCCGGCGTCGGCCTGGTTCTGGGGCACGCTGGCCGGGTTCACCTCCTTCGTGGCGCACGCCGGCGGTCCCCCCTACCAGATCCACACGCTGCCGCTGCGCCTCGACCCCAAGGTCTTCACCGGCACGAGCGTCGCCTTCTTCGCGGCCGTCAACCTCATGAAGCTGCTGCCGTACGCGGCGCTCGGGCAGTTCGACGCGCACACGCTGACGTCCGCGGCGCTGCTGCTGCCGCTGGCCGTGGTGGCCGTCCTCGTCGGGGCGGCCGTGGTGCGGCGCATGCGGCCGTCCGTCTTCTACCCGTTCATGTACGCGATGGTGGCGCTCGTGGCGCTGAGGCTCGTCTACGACGGGTGGCGAGGGTTGACGTAGTCCGGCCCGCCCGCTGGAGAGGAGTGGTCGCATGACCGAGGAGGAAGCGGGTCTCGAGGGTCAAGCGCGGGCGAGCGACGAGGCGACGGGACGCCCTTGTCCGAAGCCGACGCCGACCGCTGGCTGGACGTCAGCGCGCGCAACTACGCCCGCCGCGGCTACGGCGTGTTCGCGCTCGAGGACCGCGCGACCGGGCAACTCGTGGGGTTCGCCGAGCTGGTGCACCCGGGCGACCAGCCCGAGGCGGAGGTCAAGTACGCGCTGGCGCGCGCCTGGTGGGGCCGGGGGCTGGCGACCGAGGCGTCCCGACCGCGTCGAGGCCGACGGCACCGTGATCGGGATGGCGTCCGGCGTCGCGTACGCGCACCCGGACGAGCCGCCGCAGCTCTTCGTCGTCGAGGTCGGCGTGGCCGAGCGCTTCCAGCGCCGCGGCGTCGGCTCGGCGGTCCTCGGAGAACGGGTGCGGCGGGCGCGTGAGATGGGCTGCCGTGAGGCGTGGGTGGCGACCGAGGTTCAGCCGTCGAGCAGCGGCCGCAGCACCCCCGAGCGCACCGCCGCCATCACCCCGGCGGGCGGTCGCTGGGCGCGGTAGGCGTCGGCCATCCAGCGCATGGCGGGCTGCGTGCGCGTGAAGAAGGCGAAGTATCCCTCGCACAGGTGGTGCTGGCCGGGCTCCCCGTCGACGCTCATGCCCACGCGGTCCTTGGGGCAGCCGCCGTGGCAGAACTCGAGGACCGGGCAGCGGCGGCACTGCGCGGTGAGCGTGTCGCGCTTCGCTTGGCCGAAGGCGCGCTGCCGCGGCGCGTCGACCAACGTGGCGAGCGGCAGCTCGAGCAGGTTGCCCACCAGGTGGTCGGGCTCCACGTAGTGGTCGCAGGCGTAGACGTCGCCGGTGTGCTCGATCGCCAGCGCGTCGCCACAGGTCGGCTGGTGGACGCACAGGCCGCCGGGGACGCCCAGGCGCTTGCCCAGCAGCTCGTCGAAGGCCTGCACGTACACGCGGCCGACGTCGCGCCGCACCCATTCGTCGAAGACCGCGAGCAGAAAGGCGCCGTAGGCCGCGCCCGAGACGCTGCGGTCGGTGAGCTCGGTGCCGCGCTGCGCGCCCGAGGGATCGGCGCGCTCGACGATGGGGATGAACTGCACGTGCGCCGCGCCGGCCTCGTCGCGCAGGAAGCGGTAGACCTCGAGCGGGGCGTGGGCGTTGCCGGTGTGGACGGTGACGAGCGCGTTCCACTCGACGCCGTGGCGTTGCAGCACGGCCACGCCGCGCATGACCGCGTCGAAGCTGCCGGCGCCGCCCTTGTCCTTGCGGTAGCGATCGTGCAGGTCGCGCGGACCGTCGAGGCTCACCCCCACCAGGAAGCCGTGGCGCGCCAGGAAGGCTCCCCAGGCGTCGTCGAGCCGCGTGGCGTTCGTCTGCAGCGTGTGGAAGATGCGTTGATGCGGGCGCCGCCGCGCCTCGGCCAGGGCCACGGCGCGCTCGAAGAACGGCAGCCCCATCAGGGTCGGCTCGCCGCCCTGCCACGCGAAGGTGACCTCGGGGCCGGGCTGCGCCGCGAGCATCTGGTCGACGAAGCGCTCGAGCATCGCGTCGCTCATCCGGAACGAGGACCCGGGGTACAGCTCCTCCTTCTTGAGGAAGTAGCAGTACGCGCAGTCGAGGTTGCAGATCGCGCCGGTTGGCTTGGCCATGAGGTGGAACGGTCGCGACGCGGCAGGCATGGGGTTCATCCTACGGTGGGCGCGCGATGGGGCCGGCGCGGCGGGGTCGACGAAGTCGGGAGCCGCGGCGGTGTGCACGTTGCTCGTGGCTGGCGAGCGGCGGTGTGTACCGTGGACGGGGTGGCGCGGAGATGCGTGCAATCCTGAACGACCTCCGATCGACGGCGTTGCCGTCGGGACCGCGGCCATTCGGCGCGCGGTGCGCCCCAGCGAGGAGATGGAATGAACGTTCTTGATAGAGACTTTGCCGCAGGGCTCTTGAACGAAGCCGACGCCCCGTGCCTTGCGCTGTAGCAGCCGACGCATCGGCACCATCCGGACAACCAGCAAGACCCGATCCGCTTCGGGAACCTCGTGAAGACGCTCGAGGAGTCGCTCCTCCAGCAGGTCTCGAAGGACGAGGCGCGGTCGTGGCTCGAGCCGTTCCGCACGCTGGAGGACGACCGCGACTTCTGGAACCACGCCCTCGACGGGCTGGCGGTGCTGGGCGCGAAGGGCCTGTTCCGCGTGTACCGACTCCAGCGGCCCGTCGCCGAGTTGGCCGTCGTGGCGGACAGCTTCCATACCAAGCCGCTGATCCGCATCCTCCAGTCGGCCGACCGGTACCACGTGCTCGGGTTGAGTCGCCAGGAGGCCAAGCTCTTCGAGGGCAACCGCGACGCGCTGGACGAGATCGAGCTGCACGAGGACGTGCCGCGCACGCTGACGGACGCGCTTGGCGAAGAACGGACCGACCCGCACCTCACCGTCGCCTCGTACGGCGGCACCGGTGGCGCCCAGGGGCCATGCACCACGGCCACGGCGGCAAGAGCGAGGAGGTGGACATCGACGCCGAGCGCTTCTTCCGCGTCATCGACCAAGGGGTGCTCGAGCACCACTCGCAGCCCTCGGGTCTGCCGCTGATCCTGGCCGCGCTCCCCGAGCACCACCATCGGTTCCACGAGGTGAGCCGCGACCCGTCGCTGGTCGAGGAGAGCATCGACGTCCACCCGGACGCCTTGGCCTCGATCGACGAGCTCCGCGAGCGCGCCTGGGAGGTCATGGAGCCCCGCTACCTGGCGCGCCTGGCCGCGCTGGCCGAAGCCTTCGGCACCGCGAGGGCCAATGGGCTCGGCGACGACGACCTGGAAGCGGTCGCGAAGGCGGTCGCGGGCGGGCGCGTGGCCACCGTGTTGATCGAGGACGGCCGCCAGATCCCTGGCCGGGTCGAGCGCGAGACCGGCGACGTCGCGTTCGGCGACCTGGAGCACCCGGAGGTCGACGACGTGCTCGACGACCTGGGGACGATGGCCCTGAAGAGGGGTGGCGACGTCGTCGTCGTGCCTCCCGAGCGGATGCCGACGAAGGCCGGCATCGCCGCGATCTACCGCGACTGAAGCGGTAGCCGCCGGTCAGCCCGGCTTCCGTCCGTCCGGGTGCTCCGTCCCCTTGACGGACCCGGGTTCGCCCGCGACGAAGTCCTCTTCGAGGTAGCGCAGGACGTCGTCGGTCGACCGCACCTTGGCGACGGTGCTGTTGGCGATCGTCAGGGCGGCCTCTTGATGGGCCGTGGCCGTGGCGACGGCGTCGCCGACCACCACGACGTCGTAGCCGCGCGAGTTCCCGGCGTAGGCGGTGCTGAGGACGCACTCGTCGGTCCACAGGCCGACGATGACGATCGTGTCGATGCCCTCCGCCTCGAGCTTCTCGTCCAGGTACGAGGCACCGCGTTCGTCGAAGGTCCAGAACATGTCCAGATGCTTGCCCAGGTAGAACCAGCCGTTGGCTTCTTCCTCTGCCGTCGGCGCGATCTCGGCAAGCGGCTCCATCCCGGCGGAACCGGTGAAGACGTAGGCGGCGTTCTCCGGCTCCTCGGGGCGCAGGCCGCGTGGACCGTACCAGCGGTCCATCGCGTTGGCGATGCCGTCGTCGAAGGAGCGGCTCCAGGCGCTCCAGGCGATGCGGACGCCGTCGTTCCGCGAGCGCGCAACGCGGAAGGCCTCGACGAGCCGCTTCACGTTCGGGAGGATCGCGCCCGCGTACGGACGGTACTCCTCCTGGCAGTCGTCGACGAGCAGGGCGATCCGGCGTGGGCGATCGGCGAGGTCCCACGCGGCCCAGAAGGCGAGCGGCTGTCCGTGCGGGCCGCTCGGGGTGGAGCTGAAGTTGGGCATCGGCTCGAGCGCGAGCGCCATGTCGCGGTGTGTGCAGGGCGTGCGCAGCGCCTCCTCGAGCGTCGGGACGGGATGTGCGGCAGGCTTCGTCGAGGGCTCCTCTCGGCGGTCGGTCGCGCCGCGAAGGAAGCGGACCGGGACCGCGCGGTCGGGGACGAGGACCGCGGTGGCGTGCGCGACGTGCCCGCCCGGGTCGGGGTTCACGCTAGGCGCCACCCCATGGACCGTCAAGGGACCCACTTCGGAGGCCCGCATCGCCCGGGTCGAACGCCCCACGGGAAGGTGCGCCAGGGGGGGTACAACCGGTGGACGAGAGGGAGGCGCGCCGGATGAAGGACGCATGGGTGATCTTCGTGGTGGGGCTGGTGGCGGGGTTGTCGGATCTCATCCCGCTGGTGATGGTCGGCGCCCCCTTGCTCAGCATGGTGGCCCTCGTCGTCTTCTGGCTGGTGGCGGTCCTGTTCATGGCGAAGACGACCCTCTTCGCGAACGCGCTTCTGAACGGGTTGGTGGTGGCCGTGCTGATCATGCTGCCACTGGTCTTGACGGTCTACACGGTGAACCCCAAGGACTTCCTCCCCATGCTGTCCATGGCGGTCATCCTCGGGCCCCTCGCGGGCGCCGCGGTGCGCAGGGGGCTCCGGCACGCGACGGTCCGGTGACGGGGGTCCGCGCGATCGCGTGGGGTGCGACCGAGGCTTCTACGACCCCCCGGCGGGGGGTCGGCCCCGACGCTTGATCGCTCGGACGATGCGCGGCGCGGCGCGCCACCGCCGCCGCGTACGATCCTTGGCGATGCGGTTCCACAAGTACCAAGGGCTGGGCAACGACTACCTGGTCCTCGAGCCGGGGGAGGTCGACGTGACCGCGCGGGCGGTCCGAGCGATCTGCGACCGCCACCGCGGCGTCGGCGCCGACGGCGTCCTGGTCGAGGACGCGACGGCGGACGGCCGCCTGGCCGTACGCATCGTCAACCCGGATGGCTCGGAGGCCGAGAAGAGCGGCAACGGGCTGCGCATCTTCGCGCGCTGGCTGTGGGACCGGGGCCGGGTGGCGGACGGAGCCTTCGAGGTGGTGACCCGGGGCGGCCCGGTTCGTTGCCAGGTCCGCGAGGCCGGCCGCATGGTGTTCGTCGCCATGGGCGCCGCGAGCTTCGACAGCATGGCGATCCCCGTCGCGGGCCCGCGGCGCGAGGTGGTGGACGAGCCGCTCGAGGTGGCGGGCGAGCGGTGGCGCGTCACCGCGGTGACGGTGGGGAACCCGCATTGCGTCGTGTTCGTCGACGCGCCGACCGAGGCGCTCGCCGGGCGCCTCGGGCCGGCGCTCGAGAGGCACCCGCTCTTCCCCAGGCGCACGAACGTGCAGTTCGTCCGCGTGGTCGACCGCGGGCATCTGGAGATGGTGATCTGGGAGCGGGGCGCCGGGTACACGCTGGCGTCGGGGAGCAGCGCCTGCGGGGCCGCCGCGGCAGCCGTGCGGCTTGGCCTGTGCGACGAGGACGTGACCGTCGCCATGCCGGGGGGCGAGCTCGCGATCGGGGTCGGCGCGGGGTTCAAGGTGACGATGCTCGGGCCGGTGGGGAAGGTGGCGGAGGGGATCGTGGCGGCGGAGGTGCTCGCCTAGCCGTCGTCGGCTTCGGCGCAGCTCGACGCTGACACCCCTCGCGCAAGGTATTGCGGTCTGTACTACAGGAGGTGGCGCCGTGTTGACGGTTCGATTAGCCGAGGGCCTCGAGCGTGAACTCGATCGGCTCGCTGCCGAGGAACGAACGACGAAGACGCAGATCGTCCGTCGAGCGCTCGAGCGGTACGTGTCGGTGCATCGCGAACAGCCGAGCGCCTTCGAGCTCGGCGAGGCGCGGTTCGGTCGGTTCGGTTCCGGCGACGGAACGCTCGCCAGTACCTACAAGCGTCGTCTTCGGGAGATGCTGCGTGCGAAGCATCCTGGTTGACGCCGGGCCGCTCATCGCCCTCTTCGATCGCGACGACGCGCACCACGACGCGATCAGGGACCTGCTCCGGCGGGCGTCGGGGCGTCTGATCACCACCTGGCCGGTCCTCACCGAGACCTCGCACCTGCTCGTTTTCGACGTGCGGGCGCAGGTCGACTTCTACGGTTGGGTCGCCGATGGTGGCGTCCTCGTCCACGACCTGCCGGTTGCGGCGCTCGAACGGATCACGGGTCTTGTCGAGAAGGACCGCGATCGACCGATGGACCTCGCGGACGCGACGCTCGTGGTCGCGGCCGAAACGCTTGGGATCACGGAGATCATCTCGATCGACCGCGACCTCGACATCGATCGGACGGCGGATCGCGCCTGGTTCGTGAACCTGTGCACGGCGCGCGCGTAGCTGGCTCCGCACCCCAACGCGCGGTCCTGACGCGACTGGAGACGGACTGCTCCTCCCAAGGAGCCCATGCCCCACCGTTCGCTCGCCCTCACCGCCGTCCAGGCACCACCGGAGATCGCGGACGCGATCGTCCTCGCCGACCCGCCCGTGCTGCGCGAGGACACGCCGACCAAGCCGTCGTTCCTCGTCGACGACGGCGAGCGGGTCCGCCCCGTGGTCGCGCGCCGCGGCGGTGGGCTCGCCGCGCCGGAGGCAGCGTGGTCGTGGCGCGGGCACCTGCACCTGGACAGCTGGGACCCCGAGGGGAACGTCGTCCAGCTACGGCAGCCGCTCGCCCCCTGACCCTCGACCGCGCCTGACCACGGTCGCGGCGCCGCGGCCTGCGTAGGATGGCGGCCGGCGCTACGTGCGGTCGTGGGGCGCACCCTGCAATCGCCGAGGAGAGGGGTCTCGACCATGGACGGATCGATCGGCACGATCCACGAGGGGTCCGGCGCATGAGCCGGCGCGTGAAGACGGCGCTCGTCGTGGTGGCGGGCGTCCTCGTGGTGATCGTCGGTGGCTTCTACGGCTGGACGCGGACGGCCCGCTACGCCGCCTTCCCCGAGGCGGTCGCGGTGGCCGAGCGCGCCACGTCGATGCGCGGCTGGACCGTCTTCGAGCCGGACGAGGCACCCATCGCGGGCTTCGTGTTCTACCCGGGCGGCCTGGTCGACGCCGACGCGTACGCGCCGTTGATGCAGCGGCTCGCCGACGGCGGCG
>JARGGE010000100.1 GCA_029210865.1 Trueperaceae bacterium | reverse complement strand
CTCGGTCCGGTCGCCATGGGCGTCTGGTACCTGCTCAACTTAGTGCTCCAGTACGGCGCGATGGTGCATCTGGGTGCCCTGAACGGGATGAACCGCGAGATCCCCGGCGCCTTGGCCCGCAACGACCCCGAGGAAGCGCAGCGCGTTCGCGGGGTCGCGCTCGGTTTCGTGCTCGTCTCGTACGTGGTCGCCATGGCCGTGCTCGGCGGTGTCCTGGTGCCGTTTGGCGTCGTACCGACCGGGCTGCTCGCCTGGCTGATGGCTGGCCTGCTCGCGGCGCAGCAGCTCTACTCGTTCGCGCTCATGGACCTCAAGGTGCAGACCAAGTTCCTGGCGGTCGCGCGTCTGCAGCTGATCTCGGCGCTGACGTTCCCGCTGGCCACCATCCCGCTCGCGTTCACCTGGGGACTCGGGGGGTTCGTCGCGGGTCAGATCATCGTGCTCGCCCTGTCGTCGGCCATCGCCGCCGTCCAGGCACCGGGCTTGTTCCGACCCCGCTTCCACCTGCCCCAGTCCATTCACCTCATCCGCATCGGGTTCCCGATCATGCTGGTCGGCATCACGCACGCCGTCTTCGCCACCGTCGACCGCTGGGTCATCCAAGCGCAATTGGGCGCCGAAGCGCTCGGGCACTATTCATTGGCGATCATGGCGCTCGGTGCTGTGAACCTGCTTCCCCACGTCGTCGCTCAGCAGGTCTATCCACGGATGGTCATGGCCTGGTCCCGAAAGCCGAACTGGTCGTCCCTCGAGCCACTCATGGCGCGGCAGCGCTGGACGGCCCTCGCGGTCTCGGTGCCGGCGGTACTCGTCGTCTTCGCCGTCGCGCCCTGGGGTATCCGCACGTTCCTGCCCGCGTACGTCCCCGGGATCCCCGCGCTCCTCATCACGATGGCCATCCCGATCATCAACGTGGCTGGCCTTGGCTTCGGCCACGCCTTCAACGTTATTGGTCTGCAGCACTGGACTCTTGCCGCCATCGCGACGGCCGCGATCGCGAACCTCTCCGTGAGCCTCCTACTCGTTAAGAGCCTCGGACTCTCTGGCGTCGCGATCGGAACGAACGCAGGCTTTCTCGTGTTCGCCAGCGTGATGATCCTCGCAGGCGCACTCGTCCGCCGATCGCAAGCGCGACACGATGATGGAGCCGACGCACCTCGACCGTGAGGGGCCTATTCACCCCAAGCTCCCCGCTGTGCATATCTGCACGGCCTGTGTGATCGGTGTCACCGCGGTAATGTGCGTGACGTAAGTGATGGCGAATCGTGCAGTGACACAGCTCACGGTGGCCAAGCCGACCGCACCGCCCTCAATCACTCGCCTGAGCCAGTATGCTGCATGCTGGCACTGATCTGGACGCCCGGTCGGGAGAGCATCGATTCGTGAACGGACCACACCAGTGGACGACGAGAGGAACCTGACGGTATGGCGACACGCGTTTTGGTCACGGGCGCAGAGGGCTTCATCGGATCGCACCTCGTCGAAGCACTGGTCCAACGCGGCGACTCCGTACGGGCCCTCGTGCTTTACAACTCGTTTGGCTCGGAGGGATGGCTCGATCATCTCGACGCATCGGTGAGAAACGAGGTCGAGGTCGTACCGGGTGACGTGCGCGATCCCAACATGGTGCGGCGGGCAATGGCGGATTGCGACGTCGTCTACCACCTCGCAGCGCTCATCGCCATCCCCTTCTCGTATCTGGCACCTCGTGCGTATGTCGAGACGAACATCCTGGGAACCCTGAACGTGGTGCAAGCGGCGACCGATCTCGGCACTCGGAAAGTCGTGCATACGTCGACGTCCGAGGTGTACGGCACCGCACGCTACGTTCCGATGAACGAAGACCATCCGCTCCAAGGACAGTCTCCTTACTCCGCTTCGAAGATCGGTGCCGACCAGCTCGCGCTCTCGTTCCATCGCTCGTTCGGCACGCCGGTCGCGGTCATCCGACCGTTCAACACGTACGGACCCCGGCAGTCCGCCCGCGCTGTCATCCCTACCGTGATCACGCAGATCGCCGCAGGCACGCGAACTCTGCGCCTTGGCGCCACGACCCCGACGCGCGATTTCTCTTTCGTGGGCGACACAGTTGATGGATTCATCGCGGTGGGCGAGAACGACGCAAGCGTTGGTGAGGTCATCAACGTCGGTAGCGGCTTCGAGGTGTCGATCGGCGACACGGTACGCATCATCGGCGACGTGATGGGCGTCGACGTCGGCATCGAACAGGACGCAGCGCGACTGCGCCCTTCCGCAAGCGAGGTCGAGCGTCTGTTCGCCGACGTAAGTAAGGCTCGGGACTTGATCGGCTGGGCACCCAAGTACGGCGGACTTGATGGCTTCCGACGTGGGCTAGAAATTACGAGTGCGTGGTTCCAGGAGCCATCGAACCTCGCGATGTACAGGCCTGATACGTATGCGATCTAAGCCCAACGAGCAAGACCAGGGCTCATCGGCGGGTGCCGGTGCCAACACCGAACTGTCGATCGCCGTCACGGAAGCGCTCCGCCGTGCGCTCGGTGAGCCATCTGGCACCGTCCCGCTCCACGAACCCAGGTTCGCGGGCAACGAGTGGGCGTACCTGCGGGATTGCCTGGACTCGACGTTCGTCTCATCGGTCGGGCCGTACGTCGATCGATTCGAGCGCGACCTCGAGGCACTCACCGGCGCTCGTCGCGCGGTGGCCCTCGTCAACGGTACGGCCGCGCTTCACGTCGCGCTGTTGTTGGCCGGTGTGCGGCCGGGTGACGAGGTACTCGTCCCGGCATTCACCTTCGTGGCGACCGTGAACGCGGTGAGCTACTGCGGGGCTACACCCCACTTCGTCGACATCGAGGAACGCACGCTGGGGCTCGACGCGCGCAGGCTCGACGCTTACCTGAAGGAGATCGCCGTCGAACGTGCGGGTTCGCTCGTCAACCGCGCCTCGGGACGACCGATCCGAGCGCTGGTGCCGATGCACACGTTCGGCCACCCAAGCGATCTCGAGGGACTGGTGGGTGTCGCCGACCGCTACGGTCTGGCGCTCGTCGAAGACGCAGCCGAGGGCCTCGGCAGCACCTACCGCGGCCGACATGTGGGCACGTTCGGGTTGCTCGGCGTCCTTAGCTTCAACGGCAACAAGACGATCACCACGGGCGGCGGCGGCGCGATCCTCACGAACGACGAGGAGCTTGCGGCCCGCGCCAAGCATCTGACCACCACAGCCAAGCTCCCCCACCGCTGGGCGTACCGCCACGACCAGGTCGGCTTCAACTACCGGATGCCGAATATCAACGCTGCGCTCGGCTGCGCCCAGTTGGAACAGCTACCAGCGTTCCTCAGTGCCAAGCGGCGACTACTGGACCGGTATCTGGCAGCGTTCGAGGGGATACCGGGGGTGAAGATCTTCGAGGAACCAGCCGAAGCCTCGAGCAACTACTGGCTTCACGCTCTGTTGCTCGACGACCCGGAAGCCAAGGCTCAGGATGCAATCCTTGCGGCGACGAACGAGGCCGGGCTTGGGACGAGACCCCCGTGGACGCCCATGCACATGCTCGAGCCCTACGCTGGATGCCCCAGAATGGACCTCACCGTAACCGAGACGCTCTCCCGAAAGATCGTGAACCTACCCAGCGGTCCTGGGCTAGCCATCGTCGGTGAGGATGGGGTTGAGAGGGCAGCCGGAGAATGAGCAGACTCGGCATCTTCGGCACGTCCGGTCACGCCCGAGAGGTGCGCGACATCGCGCTCGCGGTCGGCCACGACGTGACGTTCGTTGCCCGCGACCGGACGAGCGTGAACTCGGCGACGCAGGACGAATCCGTCATCCTCGAGGAGGATGTCGAGCAGCTGGGAAACGCGGTCTTCGCGACCGGCATCGGCGACAACGCCTTGCGCGAGGCCGTGGCTTCGCACTTCAAGGTGCGTTTGCGGTTCACCAACCTCGTCCATCCCTCGGCCACGCTCGGCGACGGGCAGGAGGCCCGCATCGGGCGCTCCACCGGCATCGTCATCGCCGCCGGCGCCCGGATCAGCAACAACGTGGCCCTCGGCGATTTCTCCGTCATCGGTGCGAACGCGGTGGTGAGCCACGACTGCGTAATCGGAGAATTCGCGATGGTCGCCCCCTCGGCGACGATTCTCGGAAACGTCCGGGCCGGTGCGCGGTGCTGGATCGGAGCGGGCGCGACCATCGTCCAGGGGAGTAGCGATGCCCCCAGACGCATCGGGGCCGGAGCCGTGGTCGGCGCCGGTGCAGTCGTGACTGAGGACTGTGAACCCGGAGGCGTGTACGTTGGGGTCCCAGCGAAGAGGATCAAGTGACGACGCTCGTCATCGCTGAAGCCGGAGTGAACCACAACGGCGACATCGGTATGGCCATCGAGCTCGTCGCTCGCGCGGCCGACGCGGGCGCGGACATCGTCAAGTTCCAGACGTTCGACACGTCGCAGGTCGTGGCACGAAACGCCCCCAAAGCTGCGTACCAAGTCGCGCGCACCGGAGACGAGGACAGCCAGTACGACATGGTGCGACGCCTCGAGCTATCCCACGACGCGCACCTCACCCTCGTGGAAGCGTGCCGAGCGCATGGCATCACCTTCATGTCGACTGCCTTCGACCACGGGAGCCTGGACCTGTTGATGGCAATTGGCGTCGAGCGCCTGAAGGTCCCCTCGGGTGAGATCACGAACCTGCCTCTGCTGCGCGACGTGGGTCGCCGCGGGCTGCCCGTGATCCTCTCTACGGGCATGGCGACGCTCGGAGAAGTCGAAACCGCACTCGACGTGCTGCGGACCAGCGGTACGGCGACCGACCGCGTGACGGTCCTCCACTGCACCACCGAGTACCCGGCGCCTTTCCCGGACGTCAACCTGCGCGCGATGACCACGCTCCGAGACGCCCTCGGGGTGGACATTGGGTACTCGGACCACACCCCGGGCATCGAGGTGCCGATCGCAGCCGTCGCGTTGGGCGCCACCATCATCGAGAAACACCTGACCCTCGACCGATCGCTCCCCGGACCCGATCACCACGCGAGCCTCGAACCCGGTGAGTTCGCCCAGATGGTGCGCTCCATCCGGCACGTCGAAGTAGCTCTTGGCGACGGCATCAAGCGTGTCGTCGGCAGCGAAGCCCAGAACCGGACCATCGCACGGCGGTCCATCGTGGCCGCAACGCCCATCAGGGCAGGCGAGACGTTCACCAGCGCCAACCTCGCGACGAAACGCCCTGCCATCGGACTCTCTCCCATGCGGTGGGACGAGGTCATCGGCCGGACCGCTGCAAGGGACTTCGCGCCCGACGAACCGATCGAGCTATGAAGCACCGAGTGTGCGTGGTCACGGGAAGCCGCGCGGAGTACGGCCTGCTGCGTTGGCTGATGGAGGCTATCGAGCGCTCCTCGACGCTGAGCCTCCAGACGATCGCGACCGGGATGCACCTCGCTCCGGAGTTCGGCCTCACCTACCGAGAGATCGAGGCCGATGGCTTCCGCATCGATCGGAAGATCCAGATGCTTCTCAGCGGCGACACGGCCAGCGCCACAACCAAGTCAATGGGTGTCGCGCTGATCGGCTTCGCCGACGCCTTCTTGGAGCTACAGCCTGATCTCGTCGTGGTCCTCGGCGACCGCTTCGAGACCTTCTGCGCGGCGACCTCCGCCTTCATGGCACGCATCCCGATCGCCCACCTGCACGGAGGCGAGACAACCGAGGGCGCCCTAGACGAGGGGCTGCGTCACGCGATCACGAAGATGGCGCAGTACCACTTCGTAGCGGCCGAGCCCTACCGCCGCCGCGTGATCCAGTTGGGCGAGCACCCGGACAGGGTGTTCGTGGTTGGCGGTTTCGGCGTGGACGCCATGCGGCACATCGCCCTCCTCGATCGTGACGAGCTCGAACGCTCGCTCGAGTTCACGTTCGGCGAGACCAACCTGCTTGCGACCTTCCATCCCGCTACGCTCGAGCCGGACGCGGCAAAGGAGCAGATGGCCGCGCTGCTCTCGGCGCTCGGAAAGGTTTCGGAAGCGCACGTCCTCTTCACGATGCCGAACGCCGATCCGGAAGGCCGGGCGCTCATCCCGATGGTCGATGACTTCGTCCGTGCGCATCCGAACACGAAGGCGTTCGCGTCACTCGGTCAACGACGCTACCTGTCGTGCCTCCGGTTCGTGGACGCCGTCGTGGGCAACTCCTCCAGCGGACTGGCAGAGGCACCCAGCTTCGGTATCCCGACCGTCAACATCGGCGACCGCCAGCGCGGTCGATTGCGTGCGACCTCCGTGATCGACTGCGAACCCGATGCGGCCTCGATCGGCACTGCACTGCAGCAGGCACTCTCGCCGGTGTTCCGCGACATCGCACGGCACACCACCAACCCGTACGGTCGTGGTGGCGCGAGCGAGGCCGCGCTCGCCGTCCTCGGAGAAGTGGCTGGCGAACCCGTTTTGAAGAAGACCTTCTTCGACCTGGAGGTTCCGTGAGCACCGATTGGCGTCACGCGATCATCACGGCGAGCGCCACGGTCCGCGACGCGATGCGTGCCATCGAAGCGGCCCACATCCAGATCGCCTTCGTAACGGACGAAGCCGACATCGTCATTGGCACGATCACCGACGGCGACGTGCGGCGCGGGCTGCTCGCAGGGTCGACGCTCGACGCTCCGGCTTCGCACGTGATGAAACGTGGCGCCGTCACTGCGCAGGTCGGTGCCGACCACGAACAACTCGTGAGCCTGATGCGACGCGAGGGCGTGCGCCAGGTACCGCTCGTCGATGATCGTGGGCGCATCGTCGACGTCCGGTTGCTGGACGGCGCGTTCGCCGTGCCGGAACGTCCCAACGAGGCCATCTTGATGGTCGGTGGCCTTGGCTCACGCCTCGGTGAGTTAACCGCCCACACGCCAAAGCCGCTACTCCATGTGGGCCGACGCCCTTTGCTCGAGACCATCCTCGAGAGGCTGATCGAGCACGGGATCCGACGCTTCCACTTCGCGGTGAACTACCGCGCCGAGATGATCCGCACGCATTTCGGCGACGGAACACGATGGGGCGTTCGGATCGACTACGTTCAAGAGCCGAAGAGGATGGGCACGGCGGGCGCGCTGGCCCTCTTGAGCGAACCACCTTCAGTGCCGTTCATCGTGATGAACGGCGACGTCTTGACTACCCTCGACTTCTCTAGGCTCCTTGAGCACCACACGGACCACCGAGCCGCAGCCACGATCGCGGTGCGGGACTACACCACGCAGGTGCCGTTCGGCGTCGTCGAGGTGCACGGCCACAAGGTCGTCGACATCGTCGAGAAGCCTGTCCTCAACCACTACGTGAGCGCAGGGGTCTACGTGCTCGATCCGCTTTGCCTGGACTTCGTACGGGCGCGCGAATCGCTCGACATGCCCGAGCTTCTCCAACGCCTCATGGCCGCCAACAAGGACGTCGTGCACTACGAGGTACACGAGTATTGGCGTGACGTGGGGCGTCCCGATGACCTAGAAGCCGCCCACGCCGAGTACCGTGAGCATTTCGAGCCTGCCAAGGATGCGTCGCGTTGATGGGCCGGCCGGCGTGATCACCGATCTGCGAGTGCTCGCTGTCATCCCGGCGCGAGGCGGCTCGAAGGGCATCCCCCGCAAGAACCTCGCCGACCTGGCAGGTCGACCCCTGATCGCGTGGACGATCGCCGCGGCGTTGGCTTCCAGGTACCTCGACCGTGTCATCGTCTCGACGGACGATCGAGAGATCGCTGAGGCCTCCGTCGAACACGGGGCCGAAGTCCCGTTCTTGAGGCCAGCCTCACTAGCGACCGACTCGAGCCCCACCGTCGACGTTCTGCTCCACGCCATCCGTTCGCTCGACAGCACGTTCGACATCGTCGTCACCCTGCAACCGACATCGCCGCTGCGCACGACCGGACTCATCGACAGCGCGATCGAACGCCTCGTCGCGAGTGGCGCCACGAGTTGCGTGAGCGTGAAGCGGCTGAAGGCCGACGCATCGTGGATGTACACGCTCGACGGTGACGGAGCGTATGTGCCCTTGCTGCCCTCCGCACGGGAGGTAGCGCGTCGCCAGGACGCGCGACCCGTGTACGTGCTCGACGGAAGCGTGTACGCCACACAGCGAAGCGCGCTCGAGCTCACGCGCTCCGTTCGGCCTGAACCGTGCGTGTTGGTGGAAAACACGGAAGCCTCGATCGACATCGACGAGTCAGTCGACCTTCGTGTTGCTCACGCATTGCTGCTGCCCGGTTCGCGCGAAGCCTAAGGCGAGCGCACGGCTAGTGTCATGTCACACGTCGAGTGTCGGGTAGAGGCGCGTTAGTTTGATGCGGGCGTCGCTGGCGGTGAACTGCCAGTTGACTTTTGCTTGGAGCTTGTCGCGGTGGGCTTGCCAGGCGCTCACTTCCCTGGCCAGGACTTCCTGGCTATCGATCCTGCGGTTCAGGCACTGGCGAACGAGGACGTTGAGCTCGATTTCGGCGACGTTCAACCAGCTACCGTGCTTCGGGGTGTAGACGAACTCGAAGCGGTCCCATAGGGCCTTGGCTTCCTCGGGCGGGAAGGCTTGGTAGAGCGCTCCGGGCGTGTGGCTGTTGAGGTTGTCCATGACC